>CALXJW010000001.1 GCA_944388725.1 uncultured Clostridia bacterium
TCACAAACACAAAAATGTGTACCACAAACATATAAAGAAGATTTATTTTCTTCAACATTAAATATGACAGTAAAAGCAGGAGATGCTACAGGAATGAGTGCTGTTGTTACAACAAAAACGGCAGAAGGAATAGAAATAGAAAGTGAATGTATAGGAAAAGTTTACTCAAAAGAAGATTATGATAAAAATGAGTGGACAATTTATGGAGAACCAGAAACAACAATAGTTGTTGCAAGACCAGCAACAGTAGAATTAACATGTGCATCTGTTGTAAATAGAATACCAGATGTTATTAATTCAAAACCTGGATATGTTCCAACTTGTGAATTTGGTGAATTAAATTATAAAATAAAACCATTAAATGAATATGTAAAATAAAAAGTGAACCAAAGGGACAGTCATTAAAGTTCATTTTGAACAAAAAAGAATGTCCCTAATGTTCATTTTGAACAAAAGGGACATTCCTTTTTATAATTTAAAATCTTTTATTTCATTTGAATCTTTTTAATAATATCTTTTTTAGTATCAAAAAATTCACTAACAGATTCTTTTTTATCTAATTTATCAACAATCTTCGCAACCATTTCAGATAAATCAACGACATTAAACCATTCTAGAGAAGAAAATTCGTTAGGTATATAAGATAAATTTGTAGTATATAAATCGTCAAACCAATTATCCTCATAGGCTTTTTTGAATTTTTCTATTCCCTCTGTAAATAATGCAAAAGTACAAGTTATATTAATTTTTTTAGCACCTCTATTACGCAATTCTTGAGCAACTTCTAAAACAGATCCACCTGAAGCAATCATATCATCAACTATTAAAATATTTTTATCCTTCACATCAGTTCCCATATAAACATGAGATACAACAGGATTTTTCCCATTAACAACTTTACTTAAATCACGTCTTTTATAAAACACACCAACATCACAACCCATTAGTTCTGCATAATATCTAGCTCTTTCCATAGCTCCCATGTCAGGACTTACAACTAAAATGTTTTCAAAAACATTAGCATTATCTGTTATCATTTGTTCTAAAATAACATTTGTTGGATAAAAGTTATCAAAAGATAAATTGGGAATTGCATTACATACATTCGGATCATGAGCATCAAAAGTAATAATACTATTAACACCTAATCTTTCTAATTCTTGAAGAGCAATTGCACAATCTAAAGATTCTCTAGATTTTCTTCTGTGTTGCCTTGATTCATATAATAATGGGGTTACAATAGAAATTTTTGCAGTATGACCACAAGTTGCAGAAATTGCTCTTTTAATATCCTGAAAATGTTCATCAGGAGATAAAATGTGTTTTTGGCCATGATAATTATATCCTAATTCATAATTACCAACATCTGAAAGTATAAATAAATTTTTTTCACGTACAGAATCTTCAATAGTGATTTTTCCTTCGCCATTAGAAAATCTATTAGCATTAAAGTGTATTAAATAATTTGTTTCTGTTCCTCGAATTTTAGATAAATGATCTTGTACTTTTTGACCAAAATCTTTAAAATTATCTAGAACTAAAATACCTAAATTGTTTTTAGACATTTTTTGACCTCCATTTATAATTTATTTCCAATAATTATATTTGAAATAAAAAACAAAGTCAATAAATGTCGAAAAAATATTATTATATTCCTATATTTTCAATATGAATAAAACGAATTTTAGAAAAATTGTATTCTCCAATTTTTTTTCCTAAAACATCATATGTATGTGTAGCTATATAGATTTTATTTAAATCATTTTCATCATCAATATTTATTATAAATAAACTATGACCAAAAGTAATTCCATCAAAAGAGAGTTGAGCAATGTCTCCGATTTTAATTTCAGATTGAGATACATCTTTACCACGAGGTCCAAATCCTTTATTTGTTGTTAAAAATTTATATAAAAAATTTACTCCTGTCCATGATGGAGATTTATCATAACCATTTTTATAATACCAACCATTTTCATAATTATAGTTCATTTTATTACATCCTGCATATATACATTGAGAAATAAAATTAGTGCAATCTCCACCAATTGGGTCGAAATTATAATATCTTGGATTTCTTCCTAAAGCCCATTTTTTAGCATAAGAAATAGCTTCATTCCTATTATAAAGTTTTGTATTCATAAATATCACCAATATATTTTATGATAAATTTAAGTTTATGTGAAAATTTAAGTTCTAACTTGAAAAACAAACAAAAAAGATATATAATGAAGGCAAAATATTTTTATATAAAAATTACATAAGGAGGAAGCTTATGAAAGAAAAAGAATATGGATTAGTACTAGCAGGAGGAGGAACAAGAGGAGCATATCAAGTAGGAGTATGGAAAGCCTTACAGGAATTAAATATAAAAATAACAGCGATAACGGGAGCATCAATAGGAGCATTAAATGGAGCATTATTTCTACAAAATGATTTTAATTCTGTTGTAAAATTATATGAAAATATAAAAATAAAAAATATAATGAATGTAAAAAATATAAATGAACAAAAAAATATATTTGATTTATCTAATATATTTAATTTAGCGTCAAACTATACAAAACAAAAAGGAATAGATAATAAACCACTAAGAGAACTAATAAATCAATATATAGATATAGATAAAATATATAATTCAGAAACAGATTTTGGATTAGTAACATATTCAGTAAAAAATAAAACACCATTACAAAAATTTAAAAATGAAATACCAAAAGAAAAAATGGTAGATTATTTGTTGGCAAGCTCTAGTTTTCCAATATTTAAACCACAAGTAATAGATGGAGAAGAATATTATGATGGAGGGCTATATGATAATATACCATCAAATATGTTAATAGAAAAAGGATATAAAAATGTAATAATAGCAGATATTGCTGGAATGGGACATAGTAGAAAAAGCATAAATAAAGATACATATATTAAAGTGATAGTACCTTCTGAAGATTTAGGTGGAATATTTGAATTTAATCATGAAAGAATAATAAATAATATTAAATTAGGATATTTAGACACAATGAGAAGCTTTAACAAAATGCAGGGACATATTTATTACTTTAAATCAGAAGAATTTGCTAAAATGTTAGAAGTATTTAATTTACAAACAATATATGGTTTAGAATATGCAGCACAAATGTATGGGATGTATAAATATAGAGATTATCAATTTGAAGAATTTATAAATGAATTATATTTAAGACATAAAAAAGCCCAAAAAACTTATAAAAAAATGAAAAAAGAAAATCTTATTCAAATAGGGAAAAGATTAAATAAATTGTTTGATAAAGGTTTAGGAATATGTCTAGTAGAAGATTTATATCTAGGAAGACCAACATCCAAATTATCAAACTATATGTTCAATTTTGTAAAAGATTATATTGTTGCAGCAAAGGCATTAATTGAATTGAATAATTATATAAATTAGGAGTAAAGTATGGAAAATTTGTTAGAAGTAGTAGGAACAATGTTTTTTAAAGATAGTAAATTATTAATAGATAAGCCTCGTTCAAAGTCGACTTTTCAAATGATTGGTGGAAAAGTAGAAAAAGGAGAAACTGTACGAGAAGCAGCAATAAGAGAGTGCCACGAGGAATTAGGAGAAAGCGCAATATTTGATGAAAATTTATTTGAATTTGTAATGGATTTTATAGAAATTGCAACAAGTGATCCATCAAAGAAAATACATATGAATATATTTAGATATAATGGAGAATTACAAGGAGAATTAACAACATCAGAAGAAATAGAAAAATTCATGTGGTTTGGAATTAATGATGATAGAAATTTATTATCAAATACATTAAAAAATGAAGTTGTTCCATATTGTATAAAAAATGGACTTATTAAATAAAGTTAAATTGAGGAGAATAATTAAGTTTATAAAAGGAAGAAAATATGCAAGGAAAAATAATAGGAAATATATCAAATACATATAAAATTAAAACACAAAATAAAGAATATGAATCATTTGCAAGAGGCAAATTCAAAAAAGAGGAAATAACACCATTAGTTGGAGATAATGTAGAAATAACAATAACAGATGAAGAAAAAAATATGGCAGTAATAGAAAAAATATTACCAAGAAAAAATGAATTAAAAAGACCTAAAATTTCTAATATAGATCAAATAGTATTTATTATTTCAACAAAGCATCCTAAGCCAGATTTATTAATGTTAGATAAACAACTAGCATATGTAGAAAATTTGAAAATTGAACCTATAATAGTAATAAATAAAATGGATTTAGAAGAAACCTATAAAGAAATAAAAGAGCTATATTCAAAAATAGGATATAAAGTAATAATAACAAGTGCAAAACAAAAAATGGGAATAGAAGATTTGAAAAAAGAATTACAAAATAAAATAAGTGTATTTTCAGGAAACTCTGGTGTAGGAAAATCAAGTATAATAAATGTTTTATTTGGCATAGAAAAAACACAAGAAGGAGAAGTAAGCAAAAAAAATAAAAAAGGTAAAAATACTACAACAGATACAAAACTATATCAATTATCAGAAAATACATATATAGCAGATACACCAGGATTTGCAAGTTTTGAAATAACAGAAATAGAAAGGGCACAACTAGACAAATGTTTTAGAGAATTTAAAAATGAAATTCAAAATTGTGAGTTTGTTGGATGTACACATATTAAAGAACAAAATTGCGGTATAAAAAAAGCTATGGAAGAAGGAAAAATATCGAAGCAAAGATATGAAAGATATTGTAAAATATATGAAGAATTAAAAGAAAAGGAGGCACATAAATGGTAGAAGTATCAACATCAATATTAACAGTCGAACAAGGAAAAGAAGCAGAAACATTTTTAACATTGGAAAAATCTAAAACAGATTATTTTCATATAGATGTAATGGATGGGAAATTTGTAGAAAAAGATACATATCAAAAAATGTTGGAATATAGTAGTTATATAAAAAGAATATCAAATTTACCAATGGATGTTCATTTAATGGTAGAAGATATACAAAGAGCAGTAGAAGATTTTTCAGTAGTTGAACCTAATATTATTACATTTCATTTAGAAGCATGTGAGAATAAAGAAGAAGTGCAAAAAAATATAAAATTAATAAAAGAACATGGTTCAAGAGTGGGCATAGCAATAAAGCCTGAAACACCAATAGAGGAAGTTTATGAATATTTACCATATATTCATATGTGTTTAATAATGACAGTTGAACCTGGAAAAGGTGGTCAAACGTTAATAAAAGATATGTTAGAAAAAATAGAAACATTAAAAAGACATATAGAAAAAAATAATATAGATATTGATATAGAAGTAGATGGAGGCATAAATTTAAAAACAGCAGAAAGAGTGAAAAATGCAGGAGCAAATATTTTAGTCGCAGGAACAGCAATACTTGTAGCATCTGATTACAAAGTTATAATAGATGAATTAAAAAGATAAGTAATAAATATATAAGTTAATAAAATTAAAATTTTTGAAGGAGGAAAATTATGTTGAATTTAAAACTTAATTTAAAATACTCAGGAATAGATCAAAAGGCAATAATGAAATATAAAGAAAAGGTAGAAGAAATACATCAAGAATTAAAAAAGAGAAGTAATGACGAAAAGGACTTTGTTGGCTGGTTAGAATTACCTACAAATTATGACAAAGAAGAATTTAAAAGAATAAAAGAAGCGGCAAAAAGAATACAAGAAGATTCAGAAGTTTTAATTGTAATTGGAATAGGTGGTTCATATTTAGGCGCAAGAGCTGTAATAGAAAGTTTAACAAGTACATTTTGCAATATGTTACCAGAAGAAAAAAGAAAAGCACCACAAATACTATATGTTGGAAATAATTTAAGCCCAAATTATATTAATGATTTAATAGAAGTATTAGGAACAAAAGACTTTTCTGTAAATGTAATATCAAAATCTGGAACTACAACAGAACCAGCAATAGCATTTAGAATATTTAGAGAAATGTTAGAAAATAGATATGGTATAGAAGAAGCAAGAAGCAGAATATATGTAACAACAGATAAAGAAAGAGGAGCACTAAAAACATTAGCAAATAAAGAAGGATATGAAACATTTGTAATACCAGATAATGTTGGGGGAAGATATTCTGTATTAACAGCAGTAGGATTATTACCAATAGCAGTTGCTGGGATTAATATAGATGAATTAATGGAAGGAGCAAGAGAAGCTCAAATAAAATATGAAGATGCAGATTTAAAATATAATGCATGTTACCAATATGCAATAGTAAGAAATATTTTATATAAATTATATAAAAATACAGAAATATTAGTTAATTATGAACCTAAAATGCATTATTTTACAGAATGGTGGAAGCAATTATTCGGTGAAAGTGAAGGAAAAAATCAATTAGGAATTTTTCCAGCAGGAGTAGACTTTACAACAGATTTACATTCAATGGGACAATATATACAAGAAGGAAGAAGAAATTTATTTGAGACAGTTATAAGAATTGAAAAAACAGAATCAGATTTAAAAATAAAAGAAGAAGAAGATGACTTAGATGGTTTAAATTATTTGTCAGGAAAAAACTTAGACTATGTAAATAAAAAAGCAATGGAAGGAACTATTGAAGCACATGTATCTGGGGATGTGCCAAATATAATAATTCAAATTCCTAATTTATCAGAAGAAACTATGGGACACTTAATATACTTTTTTGAAAAAGCATGTGCAATGTCAGGAATGATATTAGGAGTAAATCCATTTAATCAACCAGGTGTTGAAAAATATAAGAAGAATATGTTCCATTTATTAGAGAAACCAGGATATTGAAATTGCACAAAGGGGACAGTCCTTAAAGTTCAAAATGAACAAAAGGGACAGTCCTTAATTTTCTAGAACACTGTCCCACTATTAAGAAAATTATCAAAAAACATCATCATGGTAAAAAGAAAGGAAATTACAATGATAGTAGAACAAGATTATAGAATTAAATTATCAGAAATAGGAAAAGAAAATAAAATTACTAATAAAGCTATATTAGGAGATTTAGAAGATATAGGAGGAATACATTCCAATATAGCAGGTTATGGAATATTAGATATACCACAGACAAAATTATCTTGGGTATTATTAGATTGGAAATTAAAAATAATTATAAGACCTAAATATTCAGAAAAGATTAAAATAAAAACTTGGTCAAAAAATGCCATAAAGTTTTATACATATCGTGATTTTGAAGTATATGATGAAAATGGACAAGTAATAGCTATTGCAACATCTAAATGGGTATTATTAGATATTGATAAAGAAAAAATTGTAAAAATAAGTGATGAAGTATTGAATAAATATGAGCCGGAATTAGAAAAATCAGTATTTGATATATCAGAAATAGAAAAATTACAAGAACCAGAAAACTATATTTCAGAAGTAGAATATACTGTGAAAAAATCAGATATTGATGTAAATAACCATATGCATAATTTGAATTATTTAGAGCTTGCAAATGAAGCTTTACCAGAAGATGTTTATAATGAGCAAGAATTAAATAATGTAAGAATTAATTATAAAAAAGAGATAAAACTAGGAGAAACAGTAAAATGCAAATATAGTTTTGAAAATAATACACATATAATTGTAATAAAAAGTAAAGATGAAAAAGTAATTCATGCAATAATAAAATTAAATTAATAAATAAAAATACTTGCTAAAGAAATATAGAAATGATAAAATACAAAAAACAAAAGTATAAACCAAATAAGAAATGAACAATGGAGGAAAAAATGGGAAATATAGTTTTATTAGATGATTTAACAATAAATAAAATAGCAGCAGGAGAAGTAATAGAAAGACCAGCATCAGTAATAAAAGAAATGGTTGAAAATTCAATTGATGCAGGAGCAACGAATATAACTATAGAGATAAAAAATGGTGGAATTTCTTATATAAGAGTAACTGATAATGGAAAAGGAATTCCAGAGGATGATTTAGAAATAGCTTTTGAAAGACATGCAACAAGTAAAATAAGATCAGCAGATGACCTAGATACAGTAACATCAATGGGATTTAGAGGAGAAGCTTTAGCAAGTATAGCAGCAATAGCGAATGTCGAAATGATATCAAAAACAGCAAATCAAGAAAATGGATATAAAGTTGTTGTCGAAGGAGGAAATGTTTTAGAAAAAACTGTAACAGGGGCTCCAATAGGAACAACAATAACAGTAACAAACTTGTTTTTTAATACACCAGTAAGATATAAATTCTTAAAAAAAGATTATACAGAAGCAGGGTATATAGAAGATGTTGTGACAAGAATTGCCTTAGTGCATCCTGAGATAGCTATAAAATTGATAAATACAGGAAAAACAATAATCCAAACAAATGGAAATGGAGACTTAAAAACAGTAGTATACAGTATATATGGAAAAGATATATCCAATGGGGTAATTGATTTAGATTACACTTATGAAGATATACATATTTATGGGGTGATAGGAAAACCAGAAATTGCACGTTCAAATAGAGCAAATCAAATATTTTTTGTTAATAAAAGATATATAAAAGATAAATCATTATCATCAGCTGCAGAAAGAGCATATAAAGGTATGATACCAATTGGAAAATTTAGCTTTTTGGTACTAAATGTTGATATGAATCCTAAAAAGGTAGATGTAAATGTGCATCCTGCTAAATTAGAAGTGAGATTTGAAGAAGAAAATGTTGTTTTTAAAGCAGTATATCATGCAATAAAAGATACATTATTAAAATCAGAGTTGGTAGCAGACACTGACCATACTTCTTGTGAAAAAAGAAGTGAAAGCGGATTATTTGGCAATAATGAAACTAGAATTTCAGAAGAAACAATAGTAGAACAAATATATAAACAAAGACAATTGAATAAAATGCCTAAAGTAGAAAGAAATATAGTCGAAAAAAATAATTTGCAAATACCAGAAATGCCAAATGCAGAAAAAATTGTTTCTACTACTCAAGATATGATAAAATTGGAAGATATTGAAAAAAATCCTGAACTAGCCAAAAGTGCAGAAGTACTTAAAAAATTACAGGAAATAAAAGAAAAATTAATACAAGAATCACCGGGATTACAAGCTAAACTTGAAGAAGACAAAAAAACAAAAGAAGAAAAAATAAACGAAAATAATTACCAAATTGATGATACAAATATAGTAGAATCAGTAGCTGAAAACAAAAGCGAATATCAATTAGATGATAAAAAAATAATGAGTGAAAACAAAGAAGAAACTAATAATTTAGAAGAAGAAATTCCTGTTGCTGTAAAACAAATGCAAGAAAAATCTGAACAAGAAGAAAATGTAGAAATAGAAAAAAATGTACAACAAAAAGAAACTCAAAAACAAGAAAATACAAGTGAATATACTAAAGAATTTGAAGAAATGTATTTAAAGCTTTTTGGGACAAAACCTGTAAAAGAAGAACAAAGACAAGAAGTAAAAGAAGATGTAGATGATATAGCAACATTAGGTAATTTGTCTGTATTTGACAATATAGAAGAATATAAAAAGCCTATATACAAATTTATAGGAATAGTATTTAAAACATATATAATTATAGAAATAGATAATGAAATGTATATAATAGATCAACATGCAGCACATGAAAGAATTTTATACGAAAAAGTAAAACAGAATTATTATAATGATGATACAAAAGATTCTCAATTATTACTATTACCAGATATAATTACATTAACACATAAAGAGATGGAAATAGCAAAAGATAATATGCAAATGTTTAGAAAAGCAGGATTTATGTTAGAAGAATTTGGGGAAAACACTATAAAATTAACGGGGGTTCCAGAAATGTGTTTGAATTTGGAAACAAAGGAAATGTTTTTAGAAACCTTGGATGAAATTAATTCAGTTGCAAGAACAGCTAAACAAGAGGTTGAAGAAAAATTTATTGCAACTATAGCGTGTAAAGCAGCAGTAAAGGCAAATATGGCGCTAACAAAAGAAGAAGTAGATAGTTTAATGGACAAATTATTATCATTACCAAACCCATTTACATGTCCACATGGAAGACCAACCGCAATAAAGATGTCAAAATATGATATAGAAAGAAAATTTGCAAGAAAATAAAAAAGAGGTGTAAAAAATGACATCATTTATAATGATTATTGTAATAGCACTATTTATAGTTCAAATTAGTTTTACAATATATAGAGCAGAAGCTTATGAAAGAATAGAAAAAGTCGTAATCTGTGTAGCAGGAACATTAATTAGTTGGCTAATAACTATTATATTATTTAATTTATCTTCAAAAGGGATTGAATATAGCAATTTAGAATTTAAACATCAAGTGAGTAAAATATTAGTATTAGTATTTACACCTATAAATGGAATAATATATATGCCATATATTGTTAAACTAATGAGCAAATATAAATTTAATGAAATTAAAAATGATGAATTAATAAAGAAAATATTACTTTTAATAATAATAACAATAATATTATTTATTATAGAAGTAATATATTTAAAAAATATACAATTAGGAATAATTAACGTAGCAAATAAAATGTAAGGAAGATGAAAATGAATAAGCCAAAAGTAATTGTAATTTGTGGGCCAACAGCCTCAGGAAAAACAGCATTGTCAATTGAATTAGCTAAAAAGATTGATGGAGAAATAATTTCAGGTGATTCAATGCAAATATATAAAGATATGAATATTGGAACAGCTAAACCAAATATAGAAGAGATGCAAGGAATAAAACATTATTTAATTGATTTTGTGGATCCAGATAAAAGGTATAGTGTAGCAGATTTTAAAAGAGATGCGGAAAAAGCTATAAAAGAAATATTGAATAAAGGAAAAATTCCAATTGTGGTTGGAGGAACAGGTTTATATATTGATAGCTTAATATATGGAATAGAATATCAAGATATTAAGTTTGATGAACAATATAGAAAAGAACTAGAAGAAATTGCAATTCAAGATGGTGGATTAGAAAAATTATATAATAAGGCAAAAGAAATAGATAGTGTAGCTATAGAAAAAATAAGTCCTAATGATAAGAAAAGAATACTTAGGGTTTTAGAAATATATAAAGCTACAGGGAAAACAAAAACAGAACAAGAAGAGGAATCAAGAAAAAATGGAATAAAATATGATTATAGAGTTTTTGCAATTAATATAGAAAGAGAAAAATTGTATGAAAGAATAAATAAAAGAGTTGATATAATGGTACAACAAGGACTGATAGAAGAAGTAAAGAAATTATTACAAAAATACAATGAATTTCCTACAGCTATGCAAGGACTTGGATATAAAGAAGTTGTAGAATATTTGGAAGACAAGTGTACAAAAGAAGAAATGATTGAAAAAATAAAAATGGAAACAAGAAGGTACGCTAAAAGACAAATAACATGGTTTAAAAAGAACAAACAAACTATATGGATAGATGGACTTAAAGATAAACAAGATAATATACAAATTATTTTGGAGGAAATGAAAAATTGAAAAAGAAAAAAAGAATTACGGCAATTATATTTATAATTCCAATTATTGCATATATATGTTATGCAATTTGTTTATTAATATCACACCCAACAGAAACATATATCATCAAAGAAGGAAATTTATCTCAAGAAGAAACACAAGTAGGGTATGTGATAAGAAATGAGATTGTAACAAAGGGGGATAATGAAGGAAATGGAATATATGCAATTGCTTCAGAAGGAGAAAAGGTTGCATGTAATGACCCTATTTTTAGATATTATAGTAGCACAGAAAAGGATATATCAAAAGAGATAAATGAAATTGATTATCAAATTCAAGAACTATTAGAAAAAGAGAAAAATATAACATCAGCAGATATAAAATCCATAGAGAATCAAATAGAAAATGAAATAGCTAATATAAACAAATTGTCCAATTATCAGGAAATATCCGAATGCAAAAAAAATATAGATACATTAATTAGTAAGAAAATTAATTTTATAAAGGATGCAACAGAAAATGTTGAAATAAAAAAATTAATTGAACAAAGGAATGAATATGAAAATCAATTAAAAAATGTTTCCGAATATATTACAGCTCCAATAAGTGGGATTGTATCATATAGAGTAGATGGATTGGAAGAAAAATTAACAGTTAATAATTTTGCTGAAATAACAGAACAATATTTAGAGGATTTAGATTTAAAAACTGAACAAGTAATTGCAACGAGTAATGAAAGTGGAAAAGTTATAGATAATTTTAAATGTTATATAGCGATAACAATGGATTCAAAGCAAGCGATGAATGCACAAATTGGAGAAAAAGTAAAATTAAGAGTTTTTGATAAACAAGAGATTGATGCAACAATAAAGCAAATAAACGAAGAATATGATAAAAGGACAATAATATTTGAAACTAATCAAATGACAGATGACTTAATAAATCATAGAAAAATAGAAGTGAATGTTATATGGTGGAGTGCAAGTGGACTAAAAATTCCAAATCAAGCTTTAATAGAAGAAAATGGATTATATTATGTGATAAGAAATAAATCAGGGACTCAAAGCAAAATATTAGTGAAAATAAAAGCACAAACAGATAAATTTTCGATTATAACAACATATTCTACAGAAGAATTACAGAAAATTGGATATGATGAAGAAGATATAAAAAAATATAAAAAAATAAATAATTACGATGAGATAATGATTAAAAACAAATAAAATATTACAAAAACGTTACAGAAATATTAAGTTTTTATTACAATACAAAAAAGTATTGACAAAAATGGAAAAAAGTTAGATACTATATGCGAAGTTTAGAAAATACAAATGTGTAAAATATTAGGAGGGTAAAAAATGGCAGGAGCTATAATGGACAAAGTATGGGGCTTATTTGGAGTAGACCAAAATGAAGCAGATGAACAAGAATATGAAGACATCTATGAATATGATGAAAGAGAGGATAATGAAAACGAAGAAGAAGATAGAAAATTTTTCGGAAAAAAAGGTAAAGTAATACCAATGACACAAAATCAATCTGTCAAAATGGTAATATCTCAACCTACTACATTTGAACAATCTGAAGAAATATGTAGTTTATTAAAAGAAAAAAAATCAGTAATAGTAAATTTAGAATATGTAAATAAAGATGTGGCTAGAAGAATTGTTGATTTTATTAGTGGTGGAGTTTATGCGTTAGATGGACATATTCAAAAAATATCTAATTCAATATTTTTAATCGCACCAACAAATTATGAAATAACAAATGAAATGGCAAGAGAAGAAATAAAAAGTAAATTATCTGTTTCATGGTTAAAAAATAACAATATAAATTAATCGCTTTAAAAGAACGGAGGCAATCCAATATGATTACACCATTAGATATAGAAAATAAAAAATTTAGCAAACAAATGATGAATGGATATAATGTAGAAGAAGTTGATGAATTTTTAGATGAATTAACAGAGGATTATGGAAAAAATTATAAAGAATTAGCAACAATGAATGCAAAAATAGAGGAATTAACAAATAGTTTGGATCATTATAAAAATATAGAAACAACGTTACAAAACACATTAGTAATGGCTCAAACAACAGCCGAAGAAGTGAAAAATGTTGCAAAACAACAATCTGAACAAATTATAAATGAAGCTAAAAAACAAGCAGATGAAATTGTTAGAGAAGCAAAAACAAATGTCCAAAAAACTTTAGAAGATATAAATGAAGAAATAAAGATTAAAGAAAAAGCTTTGATTGATTTAAAGAAACAGTTTGATATTTATAAAGTGAAAATGGAATCATTGTTAATATCTCAATTAGAATTACTAAAAGAAGTAAATAAAGATGAAGAGTAAACAAAAGCTAGACTATCTATGTGAAAAGCATAGATAGTTTTTGATTTTTAAATATTACAAATATTACAAAAATTACAAAAATATTAAATGTATATTACAATTTTGCTAATACTATTGACTTTATAAAAAAAAAGAATAAAATATTAGTATAGAAAGAAAGGTTGGATATGAGAATAATAGCTGGAACTGCAAGAGGAACAAAATTATACACATTACCAGGACTAGAAACAAGACCAACACTAGATAGAGTAAAAGAATCAATTTTTAATATAATACAAAATCATATAAAAGATTCTTGTGTTTTAGATTTGTTTGCTGGTAGTGGTGCTATAGGATTAGAAATGATAAGTAGAGGAGCTAAAAAGGCCGTATTATGCGACAAATCAATTGACGCAATTAAGATTATACAAAAAAATGTGACTAAAACACATATGGAAAAAAAAGTGGAAATATATAATACGGATTTTAAAGCATGTATTGAAAAAGTAAAGGAACAGAAGTTTGATTTGATATACATAGATCCACCTTATGCTACAGATTATATAGGACAATCTTTGAGATTGATAAAAGATTTTAAAATTTTGAATACTGAAGGTATTATAATTTTAGAAACAGATGATGAAAGTAGAATATTAAAAGAAATTAAAAATATAGATGTTGAAATAAAAGATAAAAGAAAATATGGAAGAGCATCAATAATATTTTTAAAATAACAACCTAAAGAAAGGGGAAAAAAATGGAAATCTTTACACTATTAGAAACATTAGAAGATATATTAGAAAATAGCAAAAAAATACCATTTTCAAATAAAGGGATGGTAGACAAAGAAGAAATGTTAGAAATTATAAAAGAAATAAGAATAAAATTACCAGATGAATTAAAACAGGCAAAATGGGTAAAAGAGGAAAGACAAAGAATATTAGTTGAGGCTCAAAAAGAAGCTGATGGAATTGTTAAAGAAGCTGAAAATAGAATAATTGCTATGATTGATGAACATGAAATAACAAGAAAAGCATATGAACAAAAAGCAGAAATTATTGAAACAGCAAATGAAATGTCAAGAGAAATATCACAAGGAACAAAAGAGTATGCAAATAATTTGTTAGATTCAACAGAAAAAGTTTTATCAGATACTTTAGAAAAATTAGAAAAGAATATTGGAGAAGCTATCAACCTAATGGAAATGTCATTAGAAGACACAATTAAAACAATACAAAACAGTAAAAAAGAACTTCAATAAAATATAAAGAGGTATAGCAAAATTACCTCTTTTTTTAGCAATATTTGAAATAAATATATATTAAGAAAGGAAGTAGAAAATGGCAAAAAGAAAATACAAAGGGAAAAGGAGTAAAAGTAATGTGCCTGATTTAGGGGTTATTATAACAATAATTTTTAGTATATTATTAACAGTATTAATATATGCAGAATCAGGATATATAGGAATAATGTTAAGTGACTTTTTTGGTGGAATGTTTGGGATTTTGAAATATATATTACCAATAGGTTCATTTGCTGTTGCAATAAAAATGGCTTGTAAAGATGATGACCAATATATATCATCAAGAATATTTCAATATACATTATTAATAATATTTATAGCAGTTATTCTTAGTGTTTATCAAATATATAATGGTAAAATTAATATAGAACAAAATATTTCGGAAATTGTTAAAGATGCATATCAGTTAGGAGAAAATAATATAGGCGGAGGAGCTTTAGGGACAATTGCAGCAGTTCCATTGTTTAAATTATTTGGTAAAATAGGAACAATAATTTTGAGTATAGGAGTATCTATAATATTATTTATTGTAACATTTGGCATTGATATACCAAGTGTTGTAACTAATATAATACAATCTAGTGTAGATAGAAGAAAAGAAAAATATGAAGAAAAATTGCAAAGAAGAGAAGAATATGAACAAGAGAAAAAGAAGGCTAAAAATATCAAAGAAAATAGAAAAGCTTATTTAGAGATAAATGAAGATGAAAAAGAAGAACAAGAATCAGAACAAATAAAGATTAATTTAAATGGAAGAACATTAGAGGAAGACAAAAAAGGAAGAAAAAAATATAAACATGAAAAAGATGATTTAATACCATTAGGAATGGAAAAAAATAAAACAGTAATAGAACCAGATTATATAGAAAATAATTTATTTAAGCAAGAAGAAGAGAAAAAAGAAGAAAAAGTAAAAGAAGTTTTACAGCTAGAACATGCTTTAGTTGTTGAAGATGAGCATTATGAATATCCACCAGTAGAATTATTAAGTAAAGGTAGCAAAAGAGCAATAAAAGGTGGAGCAAAAGCATTAACAGATGTTGCAACACGATTACAAAAAACATTATATAGTTTTGGAGTACAAGCAAAAGTAGAAAATGTATCTGTTGGACCAGCTATAACTAGATATGAGTTAAAACCAGCAGAAGGAGTACGTGTAAGTAAAATAGCTAATTTGGCAGATGATATAGCATTAAATTTAGCGGCAGAAACAATAAGAATTGAAGCTCCAATTCCAGGAAAGCAAGCAGTAGGAATAGAAGTACCAAATACAGAAAAAGAAACAGTACATTTAAGAGAAGTAATTGAAAGTGATGATTTTCAAGATAGCAAATCAAAATTAAGTGTAGCATTAGGAAAAGATGTTGCTGGAAGTATGGCAATTGCAGATATAGCTAAAATGCCACATGCATTAATTGCAGGAGCTACAGGATCAGGAAAGAGTGTATGTATTAATACAATAATAACAAGTATTATATATAAAGCAAAACCAAGTGAAGTTAAATTTGTAATGGTAGATCCAAAAGTTGTAGAATTATCTGTATATAATGGTATACCACATTTATTAATACCTGTTGTTACAGATCCCAAAAAAGCAGCAGGAGCCCTAGCATGGGCTGTACAAGAAATGGATAATAGATATAATGTATTTGCTCAAAAAGGAGTAAGAGATTTAAAAGGTTATAATGCATTAGCAGAAAAAGAAGAAAATATAGGGAAATTACCTCAAATAGTAATAATAATAGATGAGTTAGCAGATTTAATGATGGTAGCAGCAAAAGAAGTAGAAGATTCTATATGTAGATTAGCTCAAAAAGCAAGAGCAGCAGGAATGCATTTAATTATAGCTACACAAAGACCATCTGTAGATGTTATTACAGGAATTATAAAAGCAAATATACCATCTAGAATTGCTTTTGCAGTATCTTCACAAGTGGATTCTAGAACTATTTTAGATCAAGTAGGAGCAGAAAAATTGTTAGGAAAAGGAGATATGTTATTTTATCCATCAGGTGCACCAAAGCCAACTAGAATACAAGGAGCATTTGTATCAGATGATGAGGTTGAAAAAATAGTTTCTTTTGTAAAATCAAATGGAGAAGCAAAATATAGTGAAGATATTTTAGAATCAATAGAAAATAGTAATAAAACAGATAAGGAACTTGCAGAAGAAGCAGAAATGGATGATGATACAGATCCATTTTTAAATGATGCAATAGAGGTAGTTGTAGAAACGGGACAAGCATCAACATCTTTCATACAAAGAAGATTTAAAGTGGGATATGCTAGAGCAGGAAGAATTATTGATCAAATGGAAGAAAGAGGTATTATATCAGGATATCAAGGAAGTAAACCGCGACAAGTTTTAATGACAAAAGAAAGATGGGCAGAATTAAAAATGGGAACTGCCCCAGAAGAAACCGAAGAATAATCTTTGAATATTTTTCAAAGTAAGAAGGGAGAAGAAATGTTAGAAAAATTTATTCAAAAAGATAAAAACGAGGAATTAGAAAAGATTCTAGAAGAAAAGCAAATTGAAGAACGAGCTAAAAATCTTCTCCAAGGAATTTTATATAAGATAGAAGTATCTTATAAAGACTATAAGCATGTAAAAGCAATTAATAAAACAAAGAAAAAATATTTAGAAGAGATATTAATAAACATTCAAAAGAGATGCAATCAAATAAAAGTTATAAATTTAAGCGAAAAATTTGAGGATGAGATAGTACAAAAAAAGCTAGAAAAAAATAAATTTTATATAGATAATAATGAAATAATCTGTTATCCAATTGAAGAAAAAATATTATATGCAATTGAAAAGAAGTCAAATAATGAATTAATCGTAAATAATAAGTATGGAATAACAGCGAAATCTTTATCTAATTTAATTAATACAGGAAAGAATATTGATAAAACAGAACCTTTAAGAGATTTTAATGGCTGGTCTTGGACAACAATAAAAAAGGAAATAGAAAATATTGATGCTAATTTAGTTTATCAAAATTTGCAATTTATATTAGGAGAAGAATTTGTTGAAGATTGGTCAAAAGATACAGATGGAATAATTGATTATGTTGAAAAAATGCAAGAAGAAATAACGAATTCATATAATAAAGAAATGGCAGAAAATATTTGGAAACTACTTCAAAAAATTGCAATAATTAATGAAATACAAGAGAATGAAGAATATAAAATAAAGATAAAAGAATTATTACAAAAGAAGGAAGAAGTAATTAAATCATATAAAAGTACAAAAGAGAATATATTACATATATATGAAAGAAAAAAAGAAATATTAAAAGAAATTAAAAAAATAGATAAAATATTAAGTCAAGAAGTAATATTAAAAAAAGAATATGAAAAATTAAATGAAGGAGTAGAACTTCACAAAAAAATTTTTAGTATAAAAGTTTTAAAACAACAATTAATAGATAAAAAGCAAAAATTATTAAATGAAATAGAAGAAAATAATTATTTATTAAATCCTAATAATTATATAGAAGAAAAGAATAGAATTAAACAAGAAATAGAATTATTAAATGTAATAAATTACACAACAGAGCAAAAAGAAAAATTATTGATTGATTTTGAAAATTATTGTTTAAAATATATTGGAAGAAAACTTGAGAAAGTAGTACAAGATGAAGAAATTATAAAAATTATATATAAATTTAGATATTTTCTATTATTACCATTTAATAAAGAAAAAAATATTTGTGAAGTTGAAGAAATACAAGAAAATATTTTACAAATAGAAGAAAAAATTTTAAAAATAGCAAAAAATAAAAAGGTCATTACAGATGTACCATTAGATGTAATGACACATGTGTTTAAAACAAGAATATTGAATTTAGAAGAATTGTACTACAAAATAACTACTGAATCGGAAAAATATTATGTTCAAATATTTGATGAAAACATAACAGAAGAAAGATTTGAAATAAATTTAATTGGAAAAACTAAAATAAACAAAAAAATAAAAATATTTATTTAGGAGAAGAAATATGAAAATAACTTTTTTAGGTGCAACCAAAATGGTTACAGGATCTAACTTTTTAGTAGAAGCAGCAGGAAAAAAATTTTTAGTGGATTGTGGATTATATCAAGGGAAAAAAGAATTAGAAATGGAAAATTATAGACCATTTGATTATAATCCAGCAGAGATAGATTTTATGCTATTAACACATGCGCATATAGATCATTCAGGAAGAATACCTAAATTATATAATGAAGGATTCAAAAAAACAATTTATGCTCATAAAGCTACATGTGATTTATGTGGTATAATGTTACCAGATAGTGGGCATATACAAGAAATGGAAGCAGAATGGAAAAATAAAAAAAGAGAAAGAAAAGGTGAACAAACATATCCGCCTTTATATACAGCAGAAGATGCAATTAATAGCTTAGAAATATTTTCGCCTGTAGAATATAATGAAATAATAGAAATAGATGAAAATATACATGTAAGATTTAATGATGCAGGACATATGCTAGGATCTAGTATTATAGAATTATGGGTAAATGAAGATGGGAAAGAAACAAAAACAGTATTTTCAGGAGATATAGGAAATAATGATATACCTTTATTAGATTCTCCAACAATGATAGAAAGCTGTGATTATTTAGTAATGGAATCTACATATGGAAGTAGATTACATATGAAAAATGATGAAAAAGCAGAAATGTTCTTAAATATAGTATCAGAAACTATAGATAATGGTGGAACAGTAGTAATACCATCATTTGCTGTTGGGAGAACACAAGAAATTTTATATGAATTAAATAAAATTAAAGAAAATAGAGACGATGAAGAATTTAGGAGAAAATATAAAACATTAATGAAAGTTCCTGTATATGTAGACAGTCCTCTTGCAATATCTGCAACTGAAATATTCAAACAAAATACAGACTTATTTGAAGAAGAAATAAAGGAAAAAATTGATGCAGGAGATAATCCACTAGAATTCCCAGGATTAAAATTTACTCAAACTGCTGATGAGTCCAAAGCATTAAATGAAAATAAAGAACCATGTATTATAATATCTGCAAGTGGAATGTGTGATGTAGGAAGAATAAAACATCATTTAAAACATAATATATGGAATCCTAAAAATACAATATTGTTTGTAGGTTATCAAGCACCAGGAACATTAGGATATTCAATAGTAAATGGGGCCCAAAAAGTAACAATTTTTGGAGAAGAAATTGCTGTTAATGCAAGAATAGAATATATAGAAGGATATTCAGGTCATGCAGATCAAGAGTGGTTAATGAACTTTATATATTCGTTTATAAATAGACCAAAACACATATTTCTTGTACATGGGGAAGAAGAGTCACAAGATGTTTTAAAAAATAAAATATTAGAAGAAACGGGAATAGGAGTTTCTATACCAGAATATGGAGAAACATATGAAGTGTGTGATGAATTAAGAATAACTAACAAAATTAAAATAAGAAAATCTCCAACTATAAAACAAGAAATATTGAATAGATTAGAAAAATTACATGCAGAAATGAAAGACATGGAAGTTTATGTAAAACAAGATGTAAATGATGATCAACTAAGAGATGATGACATGTTTAGGATAAATGAAAAAATTAAAGATTTAGAAAAACAAATATTAAATATAATAGAAGGATAGAATTATGGAAAAATATTTAAATGAAGCGATAATAGGAAATAAAAATATGTTAGTAACATTTTCGGCAAAAGGAGAAATGTTAAGATTGTCATATCCTAATAGGGACAATAGACAATATTTAAAATATTTTCATACAGGCGTAAAAATAAATGATTCAAATATAATATATCTACATGATGATATAAATAATGTATATAAACAGTATTATGATACAAATACAAATATTTTAAATACAGAAATAACAAATACGTATTTTAATTTGAAAATATTACAAATAGATTATGCATCAATAAAAGAGGATATATTAATAAAAAAATATATTTTTATAAATGATAGCAATATAGAATTAGATATAAATTTTTTAATACATTCTGAATTATTATCAGATCAAAACAATTTTGTTAGTGGGATGAAAATAGATACTGGAATGATACAATATGCACATGACTTTTCTGTATCAACATTTGCGAAAGAAACTAAATTATTAAGTCATCAAATAAATGGAAGTAATAATACGATACATTCTGCTCAAATTTATGATAAAGACTATATTGGAATGTCAAAAGATTCAAGCATAAGTTATAATATAGGAAAAATTAAACCAAAAGAAAAAAAAGAAATTGACATTTGTATATTCATTGATGAAACTAAAAATACTATACAGGCAGTTGAAAATGAAATTGAGAGAATAAGAAAATTAGACTTTAATAAAGAATATAATAATGTAAAAGCATATTGGAGAAAATATGTAAAAGAACATAATGGTTTGGAAATTAAAGAGCCTGAAAATAGCTATGAGGAAAAAATACAAGAAATTTATACACGTAGTATATTGTTGTTTCCATTATTAACTAATCAAAATACGGGTGGAATAATTGCTGCACCAGAAGTTGATGAAGAATTAACTCAATGCGGAAGATATGCATATTGTTGGCCAAGAGATGCAGTATTTATAGCTAGAGCATTAGACATTTTAAAAATGAATAAAGAAACAGAAAAATTTTATAGTAATTTTTGTAAAATGACACAAAGTAAAAATGGAATGTGGGAACAAAGATTTTATACAGATGGGAAATTAGCTCCTTGCTGGGGATATCAAATTGATGAAACAGCTAGTGTAGTATATGGAGTATATACACATTATGAATATACTAAAAATGAACAGTTTCTAAAAGATAATTTGCAAATGTGTGAAAAAGCTATAAAATTTTTGAAAAAATATATTAGAGATATAATAGATAAGACAGAGATATATCATGTAAGTTATGATTTGTGGGAAATGTATGAAGGAGTACATTTATATTCATTAGCTAGTATATTTGCAGCATTCGAAAGTATGAAAAAAATCTATAATATACTTGGGAAAAATATTTCAGATTTTGAAAATAATAGATTAAAAGATGAGAAAATAAATAAATCAATAAATGAAATGATAAAAATGCAAGTAGAGATAAAAACATTTATTGAAGATAATTTTTATGATGATAATAGAAAAACTTTTGTTAGAAATCTAGAAGACAAAAAAATTGACATAAGTTTAATTGGGGCTGTAGTACCATTTAATATATTTTCGCCAAAAGAAAAGAAAATAGTAAATACTGTAGAAAATATAAATTTAACTCTTAGAACATATACAGGAGGGTATCAACGATTTGAGAATGACCATTATAGAAATGGAGCACCTTGGACAATTTCAAATCTATGGATGACATTATACTATTTAGAATGTGGAGAAAAGAAAAAAGCGAAAGAAACTTTTGACTTTGTATTAAAAACAGCTGGGAAGCATAGCTTTTTAGGAGAGCAAATAGATAATAATACTCTAAAACCTAATTGGGTTATAGGACTTGGATGGGCTCATGCAATGTTTATTATTGTTTTAGAAAAAATGTTGGTATTAGGACATAATTAGTGAATATTTTTAATTTTAAGAGTATTATTTTATAAAATTAGTTGTCGAATTAAGTCAATGAAAAAATCTTGACAGTATATAAAAAAGATGTTAATATAAGTTTGTACTAAGATTTTTAGTATGAACTTATTTTTATATTCGCATTTTTTCTTAATGCGATTAAATTTCATAGAATTGAATCAAAAAAATTTAATCTAATTTTTTAATCTAATATATATCCAAATTATTAAAATAAACATTGCTTGTATTATTATAAATGTATTGCTATTTTTTGTGCACGAATTTATTTACTAAAAATCTATAGTATAAATCGAAATTATAAAAGTAATTGAAGAAGGAGGTAAGTATTATGAATGATAGCTTTTTTGTGACATTAGAAGAAATTCTAGATAGAAAATTAGAAGAAATATTAGAGAGGAAACTAGATGAGATATTAGAGAGAAAATTAAATAAGATATTAGATGAAAGATTTGCTAAGCAAGAAGAAAAAATTAATAAAATTTTAGATGAAAGATTTGCTGAACAAGAAGAAAAATTTGAGAAAAAACTAGCAGAACAAGCAAAAGAGTTTGACAGAAAGCTAGCAGAACAAGCAAAAGAATTTGACAGAAAGCTAGCAGAGCAAGCGAAAGAATTCGATAAAAAGTTAGATGCAAGATTTACAAAAATAGACCAAAAATTCGCTGAACAAGAAGAAAAATTTAGCAAAATGTTAGATGAAAAATTTGAAAAATATCATAAAAAAAATTTAAAAGCAATAACTGGACATTTATTTGATATAACAGAAAGTGTAGGAAAAGTAATAGAAGATCATGAAAACAGAATAAAAATATTAGAAAAGAAAGTAATTTAAAAAATATAGATAACATAAAAATCACAAAAAAAATATAATAGAATATAATATAATAAAAAGCTGGAGGAAATCATAATGAAGATATTAAAAAAAACATTAGGTGTATGCTTGGTAGGACTAGGAATAGGAATATTATTAGTATTATTCCTTCCAATAGCAGGATGGTTATTTTTAATAGGTACAATAGTAATATTAGTAGGAATATTATGGTTACTCTGTTAAAAGGAGGTACATATGACTATAGTTGTAAAAAAAGTTCCGAAATGTTTAAGAGGAATAGTAAAATTATTATTTGGGATAAAAGATTAAATGAATAAAAATCTCAAAATAGCACATACCTTATAAGAGAGGAGAGTGCTATTTTTTATGGAAAAAGATAATAAAAAAATACATCCAGAAGTTGGAGAAGATACAACAAAATTTGGAGAATTTGTATCATCATATTTTGCATGGATACCGTTACCAAAACAAAAACAAAGAGCAGAAGAACTTGAAAAAATGACAAAAAATAAGGAGGATAATGATGATATATAAATTTACCAATAAAGCCAAAAAGGTAATAGAAATTGCAAATGATATATCACTAAAATTAGGTCATAATTATATAGGAACAGAACATATATTATATGGTTTAGTGAAAGAAAGTGAAGGTATTGGTGCAAAAGTATTAATAAATAAAGGGATTACAGCAGAAAAGGTAGAAAAAAAGATAGAAGAAATACTTGGGAAAGGAAATGAAATAAAAGAAAGTTTGGGATTTACACCAAGAAGCAAAAAAGTGTTAGAAAATGCCTTTTTAGAGGCAAGAAAGATAGGATATAATTTTATTGGAACAGAACATTTATTATTAGCAATTCTAAAGGAATGTGACAGTATAGCAGTTAAAATTATTACAGAATTAAATATAGAAGTTTCACAGATATACAATGAAATTGCAAAAGTAATTAATGAAGAAGAAAATGATAAAGAAATAAAAAAGGATGGAAAAATAGGAAGGGGAAGTTTTCTAATAACAAATACATTAAATCAATATGGAGAAGATATAACTTTAAAAGCAGAAGAAGGAAAGTTTGATATTATTATAGGCAGAGAAGATGAGATAGAAAGAATAATACAGATATTGTCAAGAAGAACAAAAAATAATCCATGTTTAATAGGTGAGCCAGGAGTTGGAAAAACAGCTATAATAGAAGGATTAGCAGAAAAGATAGTATCTGGAGAAGTGCCAGATATATTAAAAGATAAAAGAATTGTAAGTATAGATATTTCGGGAATGGTTGCAGGAACAAAATATAGAGGAGATTTTGAAGAAAGAATAAAAAAAGTGTTAGAAGAAGTAAAAAAAGCAGGAGATATAATTTTGTTTATTGATGAAATACATACAATAGTAGGTGCTGGTGCTGCAGAAGGAGCTATAGATGCATCTAATATTTTAAAACCATTACTAGCAAGAGGAGAAATACAATTAATAGGAGCGACAACGATAGAAGAATATAGAAAATATATAGAAAAAGATTCAGCCTTAGAAAGAAGGTTCAATCAGGTAGATATATTAGAACCAACACAAGAAGAAACAATAGAAATATTAAAAGGAATAAGAGATAGATATGAAGCACATCATAATGTAAAAATTACAGATGAAGCAATAAAATATGCAGTAAAAATGTCAATAAGATATATAACAGATAGATTTTTACCTGATAAAGCAATAGATTTAATAGATGAAGCTTCTTCACAAGTAAGGATGAGAGTATATACAGAGCCAGTTGAAATAAAAGATTTACAAAGTAAAATTAATATTTTAATAAAAGAAAAAGAAGAAGCAATATATAATCAAAATTTTGAAAAAGCAGCATCTTTAAGAGATAAAGAGAAAGAAGAAAAAGATAGATTAGAAACAATATTAAATAAATGGAGATATGATAAAACAAAAAATATAATAGAAATAAAAGGAGAAAACATTGCAGAAATCATATCAAAATGGACAGGAATACCAGTACAAAAATTAAATGAAGATGATAATGAAAAGTTAAAACATTTAGAAGAAAAGTTGCATAAAAGAGTAATAGGACAAGATGAAGCAGTAAAAGCAATATCAAAAGCTATTCAAAGAGGAAGAGTTGGATTAAAAGATCCTAAACGTCCAATTGGTTCATTTTTATTTTTAGGACCAACTGGAGTTGGAAAAACAGAACTTTCAAAAGCATTATCTGAAATATTATTTGGAAATGAAAATTCTATGATTAGAATAGACATGTCTGAATATATGGAAGCACATTCTATATCAAAATTAATTGGCGCACCACCAGGTTATATAGGTTTTGATGATGGAGGACAATTAACGGAAAAAATTAGAAGAAAACCATATTCAGTAATTTTATTTGATGAAATAGAAAAAGCACATCCAGATGTAATGAATTTATTATTACAAATATTGGAGGATGGACATTTAACTGATTCACAAGGTAGGAAGGTTGATTTTAAAAATACAATTATAATTATGACATCAAATTTAGGCGCTAGATATATAACAGAAAAAAAGACTTTGGGATTTGGAAATATTCAAAATGAAAGTAATAATAGAGAATATGAAGAAATAAAAAAAGAAGTAATTAATGAATTAAAAAAAGAATTAAGACCAGAGTTTATAAATAGAATAGATGAAATAATAGTATTTCATAAATTGAATAATGAAGAATTAGAAAAAATTGCTGGGATAATGTTAAAAGAAATTGAAAATAGGCTTCAAGAACAAAAGATTTATGTTGAAATAGATTCAAGTGTAGCAAAGTTAATATCTAATAAAGATATAGATAAAAATTTTGGAGCAAGACCATTACGAAGAATAATTAAAGATATAGTAGAAAACAGAATATCGGAAGAAATAATAAATGGAAATATAAAAAAAGAGAAAAAATGTATTGTTTTTTCAGAAAATGATGAAATAAAAATAAAGATGGGTATTATGAATTAGATACCCATCTATTAATTTTTATTTCTTTATATTTTTTTAGAACTTCATCATATTTTTTAAATTCATCTTCCCAGATTATATTTGGAATTTTATCAAAAGCTTTGAAAACTTTTTCTGCTTCTAATAAATATACGACTTGTTGCTGAGGAGATAGAGTTTTATATTTTTTTGAAAATTCATATAATTTATCTAATATTTGGTTTGCTTCTATAAAGCTCCAAAAGTCTTTTACATCTATGCCGGCTAATTTAATTTGCATTACAGCATATGCACATAATGCAAATATTATAAATATTAAAATATATATAATAGCTAATAATGCCATTTATTTCACCTCTCTATGTACATAGTACAATACCTATTATAGCATATTTTTCTAATAAATGCAAATGTTAGAAAAATATGATAGTGTAAATGTAATTTTTTTATTGACAAACAACAATAAAAAGAGTAAGATGTTAGCATGCTCTAACATCTTTTTTAAACTTTGGAGCAAAGACATACAAATTGAAAGAAGGAATAAAAATGGACGAAAGATTTGAAATAACAAAAAGAACAGGAATAGTTGGTATAATAGGAAATATATTTTTATTAGTAATAAAAGCAACAGTAGGTTTTGCAAGTAAAAGCCAATCAATGATAGCAGATAGTGTAAATAGTGCAGGAGATATATTTGCATCATTAATGACATTTATAGGGAATAAAATAGCAAGTGTACCAGGAGATGAAGACCATAATTTTGGACATGGAAAAGCAGAATATATATTTTCAATGTTTATAGCAATATCAATGATATTTGTATCAATCAAAATGATAATAGATGCAATTATAGCACTATTTAAAGGAAATGAAATAATATTCTCATGGTGGTTAGTATTAGTAAGTATTATAACAATAATAACAAAATTAAGCTTATTTATATATACGAAAGCAATGTATAAAAAATATAATAATATATTATTAGAAGCAAATATGGAAGACCATAGAAATGATTGTATTATAACAACATTTACATTAATTTCTATATTACTAACATTAAAAGGAATCAATTGGTTTGATAGTATTGTTGGAATTGGTATTTCAGCTTGGATATGTAAAACAGGAATTGGAATATTTATAGAGAGCTATAATGTTTTAATGGATGTGTCTATAGATGAAAATACAAAAGATACAATCTTAGATTTAATACATGCATATAAAGAAGTAAAAGAAATAAATGAAATTTCATCAACACCTGTAGGATACCAATATATAGTGTTTTTAACAATCTCAGTAGATGGAAATATGACAACATACGAAAGTCATAAATTAGCAGATGGACTGGAAAAGAATATAACCGGATTAGAAAATGTATATAAAGCTATTGTACATGTAGAACCATTTGTAGAAAAAGAAAATGAGTAGATTAATCTACTCATTTTTGTATATTATTTCTTATCTGTAAAAATTTCTTTAGCAGCGCCTAAACTACTTAAAGCACTTGTTGCTTCAAAAGGAATGAATACTTTATTAGCATCACCTTTTGCAATTTCTTCTAATGCTTCAAGAGATTTAATTTGAACTAATTTTTCATCTGGGTCAGCAGATTTTATAGCATCATAAACCATTGAGATTTCTTTGGCTTTTGCTTCTGCTACAGCTTTAATTGCCTGAGCCTCACCGGCTGCTCTTCTAATTCTAGCTTCTCTATCAGCATCTGCTTCTAATATAGCGGCAGCTTTTTTACCTTCTGCAATAGTAACAGCAGATTGCCTTTGAGCTTCAGCTTCTAATATTAAAGCTCTTTTATTTCGTTCTGCATTCATTTGTTTTTCCATTGCATCTCTAATATCTGCAGGTGGTGTAATATCTTTAATTTCAACTCTATCAATTTTGCAACCCCATCTATCAGTAGCTTCATCAAGTATAGTTCTTAATTGAGAGTTAATTCCATCTCTAGAACTAAATGTTGAATCTAAATCCATTTTACCAACAATATCACGAATTGTAGTAATTGCTAAATATTCAATACCTTTCTTTAGATTTTGAATTTCGTAAACAGCTTTTGCTGGATCTGTTATTTGATAAAATACTACTGTATCAATAGTAATTGTAACATTATCCTTAGTAATAACTCCCTGAGGTGGAACGTCCATTGTTTGTTGTTTTAAGCTTACAACACTTCTTACATGATCAAAAAATGGAATAATAATTGTAAGACCGGCATCAGCAACTTTATGAAATTTACCTAACCTTTCTATAATATAAACCTCAGATTGTCTAACAACTTTAATTGATTTAACTGCTATGATAATTATTAAAACTAATAAAATAATTAAAAATGGCATAAATTCCTCCTTCTGACAAAAAATTGTCAATATATATTAAAATATAAAAAACTAATTATGTGTAACGACTTTTATTGGTGTAACAAAAGCTTTTACTCCATCTATACGAGTAATTTGAACTTCACTATCTTTTGGTATATCAATTTGTTCATCTGTTTTTGCAGACCATACTTCGCCATCACATTTTATTTGACCTTTTCCAGTGGACCAATCAATATCTTCAATTACAATGGCTTTTTTTCCTACTAAAGAATAAACATTAGTTGGCATAACATCTTTTTTTGTTATTTTGTTTACAAAAGGCCTTGTCGCAAATATAAGTAAACCAGAAGATATAACAAAAACCGAAGTTTGAACAATTATGCTACTTGTAAAAAAACTTACAATCATAGCCAATAAACTTCCAATAGCTAGCCAAAAAACTAAAAATCCTATTGTAGCAATTTCAATTATTAAAAAAATACCAGAAGCAATTAACCAAATTTGCCACATATAAAAACCTCCTTTTATAACTAAACTAAACATCACAATAATATTATACTATAAAGTTAATAAAAATCAAAGAGATTTATTAAAAATTATTGTAAAATTAGGAAAAAAATGATAATATAAGAAAAAACAAGGAGATATGAAATATGAACAAGAGAAAAAATAAAGGGATAACAATAATTTCTTTGACCATCACAATAATATTGTTATTAATTATTGCATCAATAACAGTATCTATAGGAATGAATTCATTAAAAGATTCAAAGGAAAATCTTAAATTATCAGAATTAAATATGGTACAACAGGCAGTTTTAGAAAATTACACAAAATATAAAACAACTAATAATGATATATATATATTAGGAAATCAAGTATCATATTCTGATATGCAAACTTTAATAAGTGAAATTAATAGTAAAAATACAACAGGAGAGAATATAACATTAAAAGTATCAGATTATACATCAGGAGCATTAGATATATCAATATATTATTATGAATTATCACAAGAGGATTTAGAAAAAATGGGAATTTCAGATACAGATGAAACATATATTGTAAATTTTAGTACAGGTGAAGTAATTAATAAAACATTAAAAGTTACAGGAAGTGGTAAACCATTATATACACATGCAATGGATTTAAGATAATTCTATGGAAAGGATTGTGATTTTATTTTGGATATACAAGAAATAGAAAAAATAATTCCTAAAGATAAAATATACATAAATGAACCTATGAAAGCCCATACAAGTTTCAAAATAGGTGGACCTGCTGAATGTTTTATAAAAATTGAAAAAGTAGAACAGTTACAAGAAATTTTTAAAAATATAAAGCATGAACCAATAACTATAATTGGAAATGGCAGTAATATATTAGTTACAGATAGAGGAATTAAAGGAATAGTATTAAAAATAGAAATAAAAAAACTAGAAATAGAACAAAAAGATGATAAATTTGTTATAAAAGTAGGTAGTGGAAACAAAATAGGAGAAATAGCGCAAAAATTAGCTATTCAAGAAATAACGGGATTAGAATTTGCATCAGGTATACCTGGTACAATAGGTGGAGCTATTAGAATGAATGCAGGTGCACATGGTTCAGAGATGAAAGACATTGTAAAAACAGTAACATATATGGATAGAAATGGTGAAATATATACTATTTCAAATGAGAAAACAGAATTTGAATACAGGAAAAGCTTATTTTGTAAGAAAGATTACACAATATTAGAAACAGAGTTAGAATTATCAAAAGGAAAAAAAGAAGATATAAAAGCTAAAATGAAAGAATATTCAGACTATAGAAAAGAAAAACAACCAATAGAATATCCAAGCGCTGGAAGTACATTTAAAAGAGGAAAAGATTTTATAACTGCAAAATTAATAGATGAATGCGGATTAAAAGGATATAAAATAGGAGGAGCACAAATATCAGAAAAACATGCAGGTTTTATTATAAACACTGGAAATGCAACAGCGCAAGATGTTATAGAATTAATAAAGTATACGAAAGAGCAAGTAAATAAAAAATTTGGAAAAGTAATTGAAACAGAAATAGAAATAATAGGAGAATAATTAATAAATGACAGAGAGGATGAAAAAAAGTGAAAGGAATATTACATTGGCTTAAATCAAGCTCAAAAATGAAGAGATGGATATTATTAGTTTTAATAGGTATTATACTTACATGTTATGGGATATCTAAAATATTAGTACAAAAAGAAATGGAATTTCTAGAGGCAGGAGAAGTAATTGTTGTATTTGTTATAGGTTTTACATTTATTGTTTTGGGTTTAATATCATTAAATAAAAGAAATATGGAATTATTTATAGAAGCTACAGATGATAGATTAAAACATGGGAAAAATGTAAATGTTCAATCTTTAATATTTAATAGAAAGATATATGATAGAGGACCTAAAATAGTTGCTATAGGAGGAGGTACAGGATTAAATACAGTACTTGCTGGAATGAAAAGATATACAGACAATATAACAGCAATTGTAGCTGTGTCTGAATATGGGAAAAGACCATCAAACTCTAGACAAGAGTTAGGAACAAATTTACCATTTGACGAAATAAAAGATGGTATAGCAGCATTATCGGCAGATAAAAATGGAGAATTAAGTGATTTATTAAATCATGAAATGAAAAGTGAAAGACTTTATGGATTAAAGTTTTCAGATATATATTACACAGCAATGAAAGAAATTTATTGGAATAATACAGATGCAATAGAAAAAAGTAACGAAATATTTAATATTGTAGGTAAAGTATTACCAGTAACATCAGAAGAAATGAAAATATGTGCAGAATTAGAAAATGGATATGTTGTTGAAGAAAAAGACAAAATACCAGAAATAGTAAATGAAAAAATGACACAAATAAATAGAGTGTATTTAAAACCATCAAATTGTAAACCAGCACAAGGAGTATTGCAAGCAATAAAAGAAGCAGACAGTATAATAATAGGACCAGGCAGTTTATATACAAATATAATACCAAATCTATTAGTAAATGGTGTATCAAAAGCAATAAAAGAAAGTAAAGCAATAAAAATATATGTAAATAATATAATGACAGAACCAGGGCAAACTGATGATTATACAGTAGCTGACCATATAAAAGCGATAATTGAACATTGTGGAGAAGGTTTAATAGATTACTGTATATATGATACTGGAGAAATTATACCAGAATACATAAAAAAATATAATAGAGAAGGATCAGATTTAGTAGATCAACAAATCAATTCGCCTGAGTTAAGAAGAATAAAATTTATTAAGAAAAATATATCAACAATAATAGATGGAAAAATAAGACATGATGCAAATTTAGTTGCAGAATCAGCAATATCATTGATATGCAATGATTTAAAATATCAAGACAAAGAAAATGATCCAGAATATGTAATGCTAAATGCAAAATTAAAATCAGATAAAAGAATAAACAAATTAAAAAAAGAAAAAGCAAAAATCGATAAAAAATTAGGGAAAAAAGGAATTGATTCAAACAAAAAAACAAAGAATAAAAAGCAGAGTAAATTTAGTAATAAATATAGTGAAAGAATAAAATCTATAAAAGAATCAGATGAAAAATACAAAAAAACACATACTCAGAAATAACAGAAAGGAATAAATATGAAAGTTGCCAAAGAAAAATTAGATTTAAAAAATGCATTAGAAAAAGAATGGATAATTACAAATGGAATAGGTGGATATGCATCTGCAACAATAATAGGGGCAAATACTAGAAAATATCATGGATTGCTTATTGCACCAATAAATCCACCATCTAATAGAAAATTAATATTATCTAAATTAGATGAAAGCATAGAAATAGGAGAAAAAAAATATGAGTTATTTACTAATTTAGGAAAAAATTATATTTCACATGGTTATAAATTTCAAGAGAGTTTTGTAAAAGAATATATGCCAATATTTACTTATAAAGTAGAAAATGTAGAGATAACAAAAGTGATATGTATGGAACATGGAAAAAATACTGTAGGAGTATATTATAAAATTAGAAATGGTCAAAAGAAATCTAAATTAATCTTAGCTCCAATAGTTAATTTTAGAGACATACATAATATTAATAAAAATCATATATATAATATCAAAGAACATATTAAAGGACAAAAAATAGAGATAAAAGTTGACAATAATTCTCCTATTTATATGAAAATTTCAGAAGGAAATTATATAGAACATATTAATGATACATTTTATAATATGTTTTATTTAGAAGAAGAAAAAAGAGGATTTGAATCAGAAGAAAATTTAAGTGTTCCTGGCAGATTTGAAGTACTAATTGATCCAGGTGAAGAAAAAGAAATCTCTTTTGTATGTTCATTAGAAGAAAATATTGATGAATTAGATGCAAGACAAATAATAACAAAAGAAATAATAAGATTACTTAATGATTTTAATAAATCACTTCTAATAGATAATAAAAAACAAAATAAATCAAAAGAAGAAATACAAAGAGAAAATTTAATAAAAACATTCTTAGTAGCTGTAGATAATTTTATAATTAAAAGGCCATTATTTAATACATATTCAATAATAGCAGGATATCCATGGTTTTTAGATTGGATGAGAGATACATTAATTTCTTTTGAAGGCTTATTATTAATACCCCAAAAATTTGAAATTGCTAAAAAAGTTTTACAAACTTGTATAAGAGATATCAAATGTGGTTTAATTCCAAATGCATATTCAGAAGAAGATAGCAGACCATTATATAATAGTGTTGATGCATCACTACTATTATTTGAACAAGTAAAAAAATATTTAAAATATACAAATGATTATGATTTTATTTTAAAAGAAATATATCCGATATTAGAAGAAATAATAATAAATTATAAAGACGGAATATATATAGATGATAATAATATATATTTAGACACAGATGGATTGATTGTTTCAGGAACTGAGAATACACAAAATACGTGGATGGATGCAAAATATGCAGGAATAGCAATTACTCCGAGAAATGGAAAAGTAGTAGAAATAAATGCTTTATGGTATAATGCATTAAAAATAATAGAAGAATTGGCTATAAAAAATAACGAAAAAGATAAAGCAAAAAAATATGAGAAAATGGCTATTAAATGCAAAGGCGCATTTGAAGAAAAATTTTACAATAAAAAAAGAAAATGTCTATATGATGTACTAGGAGATTCAAAAATAAGACCAAATCAATTATTTGCACTTAGTTTAACATATCCAATATTAAACCCAAATTCAAAAGAAGCAAAAGAAATGTTTGAAACAGTGACCAAAAAATTGCTTAATAATTATGGATTAAAGTCATTAGCTAAAGGAGAAGAAAATTACGTAGAAGTTTATGAGGGGGATGGATTTAGAAGAGATTTTAGTTATCATCAAGGAATAACTTGGACTTGGTTATTAGGACTATATTATGATACCTTAAAAACATTAGTAAATAATGTTAAAGATAAAGCTGAGAAAAAAGAATATGAAGACAAATTAAATAAATTTATAGAAAATGTAACAAATACATTTACAAAAGAGATTAATCAAAGAGGATGTATAGGAAGTATAGCAGAAATATATGATTCTAAAAGACCATATTTACCGAAAGGAGCAGTAGCACAAGCGTGGAGTGTGGCTGAAGTGTTTAGAATAATATTAAAAAAATAAAACTTTTACTTTAAAGGAATGAGAATAATGATAAAAATAGAAGAGTTAGAAAACCAAATAAATAAAAAACAAATAAAAGGAATATATTTATTATATGGAGAAGAAACATTTTTGTTAGAACAACAAGTAGAAAAAATAAAGAGAATATTTGGAGAAAAAGTAAAAGGTATAAATTATATTTTAATAGATGAAACAAATGTACAAGAATTAATTTCGGATATAGAAACACCAGCATTTGGATTTGAAAAGAAATTAATTATAGCTAAAAATACAGGAATATTTAAGAGAGAAGGCAAAGGGAGAAGCGGAGGACCAAGCAAGGAATTAAAAGAAAAAATAAATGAATACATAAAGCAAAATATAGACTTAATTAATGAAGCGACAATAATAATTTTTATAGATAATGAAGTAGAAAAAAATTCAATATACAATACAATAGAAAAATTAGGAGTTATATGTAATTTTGAAGAACAAAAACCATTTCAAATAATAAAAAGATTGAAAAATATATGTAATGCTTATAAAGTAAATGTAAATGAAAATATTTTGCAATATTTAATTGAATCTTGCGGAACTAATATGCAAGATTTAATAAACGAAATAAGAAAACTTATAGAATTTACTGGAGAAAATGGAAGTATAGAAAAAGAAGCAATAGATAAATTATGTATAAAAAAAATAGAAAGTGTTATATTTGATTTAACAGATAATTTAGGACAGAAAAAAACAAAAGAAGCTATAGATGTATTACATAATTTAATTACCGCTAAAGAGCCAATACAGAAAATTTTAATTACATTATATAATCATTTTAAAAAATTATATTTTGTAAAACTTGCTGTTGCATATGATGAAGATATTGCTAGTAGTTTGAATCTAAAACCAAATCAAATGTTTTTAGTAAATAAATATAAATTACAATCAAAAAGTTTTAAAACATCAGAATTAAGAAAAATAATTCAAGAAATAGAGGATTTAGACTATAAATACAAAATAGGACTGATTGATTTAAATGTAGGTTTAGAAGCAATACTTTGTACATACTGTTCATAATAATTTTAAAAAATTATTGACAAAAATAAAAAGTTAGTAGATAATAATGTTGCTTTACAAAAAGAAAAAGAATGTAAAAAAACTTAGGAGGAAGAAAAAATGTATATATTTAATAGAATAACAGTAAATCCACAATTACCAAAAAGAATAGGAAGAATAACGGAAATTGCTAATAATTTGTGGTGGGCATGGAATACGGAATTTTTAAGATTATTTAAAAAAATTGATTCAGATTTATGGGAAAGATGTAATAAGAATCCTGTAAAATTTTTAAAAGCTGTTGAACAAGCAAAAATAGAACAAGCTTCAAAAGATGCATTGTTTTTAAAAGAATATGATAAAGTTGTAGAAAATTTTGATGGATATATGAATAGCAAGAATACTTGGTTTGCACAAAAATACTCTAATAATAAGAATGACTTAATAGCATATTTTTCTGCAGAATATGGACTAGATCAAACACTAGCAATATATTCAGGTGGACTTGGGATTTTGTCAGGTGACCATTTAAAATCAGCAAGTGATTTAGGAATACCATTAGTGGCAGTAGGATTATTATATAAAAATGGATATTTTTGTCAAAGAATAGATAGATATGGAATGCAAATTCCAGAATATAGAGATATAGATTTGTATAATTTGCCAATAAATCCTGTAAAAGATATAGATGGAAATGATTTAATGTTATATATAAAATTCCCAAAAAGAAGAATATATTTAAAAGTTTGGGAAATAAATGTTGGAAGAGTAAAACTATATTTAATGGATTCAGATATAGATATAAATAATGAAGAAGATAGAGATACAACAGCTAAATTATATGGCGGAGACCAAGAAATGAGAATAAGACAAGAAATTATTCTTGGAATGGGAGGAGTAAACTTATTAAAAAGACTTGGATTAAGACCAACTATATATCATATGAATGAAGGACATTCCGCATTTTTGAATTTGGAATTAATAAAAGATACAATAAAAGAACAACAAGTTTCTTTTGAAATTGCAAGAGATATTGCGTCATCAAAAACAGTATTTACAACACATACACCAGTACCTGCAGGAAATGATATATTTCCAATTAGTTTAGTTGAAAAATATTTTAAAGATTTTTGGCCAAGATTAGGACTATCAAGAGAAGAATTTTTAAAATTAGGAATGAAACCATGTGAAGGTTTAGAACCAGGATTTAATATGGGAATATTTGCTCTAAAAATAGCAGGAAAGAAAAATGGAGTAAGCAAATTACATGGAGAAGTTTCAAGAGAATTGTTTGGAGAAGTATGGCCACATATCGCAGCGAGTGAATCACCGATTACATATGTAACAAATGGTATACATACATGTTCATGGCTTGCGCCTAGACTAAAAGAATTATACAACAAATATTTAATTCCATTTTGGCAAGATAATATACATGAAGATGAAGTATGGGAAAAAATAAGAACAATACCAGATGAAAAATTATGGAAAGTGCATATAGATAGAAAAATAAAACTAATTTCATTAGTAAAACAAAATGTTACAAATAGATTAAGAAGAGAAGGAGTAAGTTATGAAGAAATAAATGATATAGTTTCAAAACTTAATCCAGAAGCATTAACAATAGGATTTGCTAGAAGATTTGCAACATATAAAAGAGCAACATTAATATTTAAAGACATAGAAAGAATAACACAAATTCTAAATGATGAAAAAAGACCAGTACAATTAATATTTGCAGGAAAAGCTCATCCCGCAGATAAAGAGGGACAAGATTTAATAAAATATATACATGAAATATCTATGAAACCACAATTTAAAGGAAAAATATTTGTACTAGAAAATTACAATATTGAAATATCAAGATATATGGTGAGTGGTGTAGATGTATGGCTTAACAATCCAAGAAGACCAATGGAAGCATCTGGAACAAGCGGACAAAAAGCATCAGTAAATGGAGTTATAAATTTCAGTGTATTAGATGGATGGTGGGCAGAAGGATATAATCAAAAAAATGGATGGACAATAGGAACAAATGCAGAGTATTCATCATATGAAGAACAAGATAAAGCAGATAGTGAAAGTATGTATTACACACTTGAAAATAAGATTATTCCTATATATTATGATAAAGATAAAAATGGAATATCAAAAACATGGATGGAAATGATGAAAGAATCAATAGTTTCAACAGGAGGAAAATATAGTACAGCAAGAATGCTAGTAGATTATACAAATCAATTATATATGCCATTATGTAATTTAACAAAGACATATTATAAAGAATTAGAAAAAGTAGCAGAATTTAATGAATGGAAACAAAATTTATATAGAAATTGGAAAGATATACAAATAGAACAAATTGAAGGAAATGCAGATGATATTACTGTTGATGCAGGTGCACAGATAGAAGTTAGATGTGTTGTAACTTTACCAAATATAGAAGAAAAATATATAAGACCAGAAGTGTATTATGGAAAATTTTTAGAAGACGGAACAGTACAAGATGTTAAAATTATTCCTATGAAATTAGAAAGAACAGAACAAGAAAATAAAAAATATTATTATATAGCTAGAATAGATTTAAATTCTGGTGGAAACTATGGATATACATTTAGAGTAATGCCAAAGCATGAAATGATATTAGACAGTGAGAATTTGGATTTAGTAAAATGGATTGAAAAATAATTTGAATAAAAATAATAGAGATAGAAATTTTGAAGAATTACTATCTCTATTTTTATTTAATAAGTAATTAACTTTTCAGTATAATCTAAATTAGCTTTAGACTCATATTCATAACCAAGAGTATAAACATTTGTAGCCCAAATATCTTTTTCCATCATAAGTTTCAAATTCTTATTTGGACTTTTATCCATAAATTTTTTTACAGAAGAAATCAATTCTAATTTATGATTTCTTTTAGAAATTTCACTAAGAATATCACGCCCTTTATTATTAAAACCTAAAATACGTACATAAGGTTTTATATTACGAGAGATTTGCATATCCTTTTTTGTGATTCCTAGAATAGAATATAATAAAATACGTTGAATTCTAGTTTTTGTATATCTTTTAGAATCAACTATAGATAATAATTCAACAACACTATTACAAGAATTTGCAGCAGATTTTAAAGAAAATTCTAAGCCTTCAGAAACATCAGGAAGATTTGCAATTTCATCTGTTGACATTTTTCGTAAAGTATAAATTATTTCTTTATCGAAACAAGAAATATTATTAACGATATTTCCTTTTTTAATATTATCATTTAAGATATTAAATGATGTTTTAGGCATAATATTTTGTAATTTTTCAATATTATTAGACAAGCAGGCATTACGAATAGCGGTTCCACTTGCGAAATTGCTAGATTCAGAAATTATATTATCATTATGATTTGAATCTTTACGCTTAACACAAATTGGTTCAATCATGGAATTTTGTCTTTTTAGAGCTTTTAAATATTCAATACCTAGAATATTATTAGGAGCTGAGAGCACATTAGCAAATCTACGGACATCATTTAAGTACATCATTAATGCTTTTTCACGAGCTTTAGGAAATGATACACCTCGTGAAAGTTCATGAGAAAGTAATGTTTTATATTCATTAGGCTCAGCACACAAAACATTTGAAATATCATTTAAAACTGTAATATCATCACATTCACTCCCGAAAGAAAGATAATCTACAATTTGTAAAGAATCTAATAATTTTATTGCACCACTTGCAAAATTTTCAGCACTAGATATTGCATAAAGTGTTGGTAATTCAATAACTAAATCGACTCCACTTTCAATAGCCATTCTTGTTTTTGACCATTTATCTATTATAGAAACATCACCTCTTTGAGTGAAGTTACCAGTCATAATTGCTATAGAATAATCTGAATGAGTTATTTGTTTGGATTCATTTAGATGGTGTAAATGACCATTATGAAATGGATTGTATTCACATACAATACCTAGAACATTACTCATGAAAAACCTCCCCTAAATATTGAAAAAATTTAAAATTATTGCTATAATCTTATCATAAAAATATAAAAAAACAAATAGATATTGGAAAAAAAATAAAAAAACGGAGGAAATAATGGAAGAAAAAATAATTATATATACAGATGGTGCTTGTTCCGGAAATCCCGGACCAGGAGGATGGGGCGCAATATTAATGTATAAAGGAGCAAAAAAAGAGATTTCGGGAGGAAAAAAAGATACAACTAATAATATTATGGAAATAACTGCAGTAATAGAAGGATTGAAACAATTAAAAAAACAAAGTGAAGTACAAATATATAGTGATAGTAGTTATGTTGTAAATACTTTTAAACAAGGTTGGATATATAATTGGATGAAAAAAGGTTGGAGAACAGCTAGTGGAGAACCTGTAAAAAATAAAGAATTGTGGCAAGAATTATATAGTTTAACACAAAAACATAAAGTTGAATTTATAAAAGTAAAAGGACATAGTGATAATGAATTTAATAACAGATGTGATGAAATGGCAAGAGAAGCAATAAAAAAATTATAGAAATTTAAAAAATGTATAAAAACACCAAATTTGTATAAAATAATATCAAATTTATGCAAAGGGTGGTAAAATGAAAAAAAGAATATTTAAATGTATAATTTTATTATTATTAGTAACTACATTAGTAAGTGTATTATTTATAGAAAATAGTCAAGTAGAAGCATTATCTAAATACGGCTCTACTGGTAGTGAAGTAAGAACAATACAAGAGAAATTGAAAAGATGGGGATATTATACAGGAAATGTTGATGGAATATATGGAAGTTTAACAGTAGCAGCAGTAAAAAAATTTCAACAAAAAAATGGACTTTCAGTAGATGGAATTGCAGGAACACAGACATTAAATGCTATGGGAATAATGACGAGTTCATCATCAGGAAGTACATCTAGTAATTCATCTGATGTGAATTTATTAGCTAGATTGATATATGGAGAAGCAAGAGGAGAATCTTATACAGGACAAGTTGCTGTTGGAGCTGTTGTTTTAAATAGAGTGAAAAGTAGCTCTTTTCCCAATACAATATCAGGTGTAATTTATCAAAAAGGTGCATTTGATGCAGTAGCAGATGGACAAATAAATTTGACACCAAACAGTACAGCAATTAAAGCAGCTCAAGATGCCTTGAATGGTTGGGATCCATCATATGGAGCTATATACTATTTCAATCCAAGCACAGCAACTAATAAATGGATATGGTCAAGACCAATGACAGTAACAATAGGAAAACACAGATTCTGTAAATAAAGATAAAATCAAAAAAGAGGGGAAAATTATAAAATCCTCTCTTTATATTTTTTAATTTTTCAATCTAATTAATATAGCAATACCTAATAATATTAACAAAACTCCAACTACAATTAAAGCAACATTTAATATATTATTTAATTGTAAATCAAAAGAAGATGTTCCTACACTGCTAAAAGTTGTTGTTGTATTTGGAGTAGAATTTGTTGATGCAGTGTTAGTTGCATTAGTCGTATTTGCAGTATTTGAAGTATTTGAAATATTTGAAGTGTTTGAAGTGTTTGAAGATAAATTCATATCAACATCTGCAAAAGTATAATTACAATTTAATAAGATAATAAAAATTGCAAACAAAATAATAAATATTTTAAATAATTTTGACATTTGTATACCTCCTAAGAAATTATAAATAATTGCTTTTTTATAATAACATAAATGATACAAAAAAGTCAAATAAATATATTAA
>CALXJW010000002.1 GCA_944388725.1 uncultured Clostridia bacterium
TTTTTTATTGACTAATTTTTGGTAAATTGCTATTATTTAAATATGAAAGGTAGTGATTATATGAAAGATTCTTTTAAATTAGTTTCGGCAAATCCTAATAATATCAAATGGAATAATATAATTTCTAGAGTATCTCCTTTATATACTAGAAAAAATGATGTTCGCTCTGAATTCGAAAGAGATTTTAATAGAATTCTACATAGTAATGCATATAGAAGACTAAAGCATAAAACTCAAGTATTTTTTTCTCCTCAAAATGATCATATTTGTACTCGTATAGAACATGTAAATCTTGTTGAATCAATTAGTTATACTTTAGCTCACTATTTTGGATTAAATGAAGAGCTTACAAGAGCTATTGCTCTTTCACATGATTTAGGTCATGCTCCTTTTGGTCACAAAGGAGAAAAAGTTTTAAATGAAATTTGTAAAAGAGATTTAAACACTTCTTTTTGGCATGAAAAAAATGGTTTGTATTTTGTGGATAATATTGAACTATTAGAAGATTATGAAGGATATAAACAAAATTTAAATTTAACATATGGTGTAAGAGATGGTATTATTTCTCATTGCGGAGAAATAAATGAAAATTCTATATTTCCTAGAAAGGATTTTATTGATTTGTCAGATTATGAATATCCTAATCAATTTGCTCCATATACTTGGGAAGCTTGTGTTGTTAAAATTGCTGATAAAATTTCATATATTGGTAGAGATATAGAAGATGCTATAACCCTAGGACTTTTAGATGAACATCTAGAAGAATTATATTCATTAATCGGTGTTAGAAATGTTACAATTAATAATACTGTTATTATTAATAATTTAATCTATGATTTATGTAATAATTCTTCACCAGATAATGGTCTTTGCTTCTCTAATCCATCACTAGAACTTATGAATAAAATTAAAGATTTTAACTATAAGTATATTTATTTTAATGATATTTTAAAACCTTCTGACAATTATTTTTCAGTTGTTATTAATCAAATTTACGATACATTAAAAAATTTATATTGTGGTACAAATACTATTTCTATGTTAAATAATTATAAAAAATTTTATCCAACTTTAATTAATGGTTTTATTAATTGGTTTATTAATTTTTCAAATATTTCTGATAGATATAAATTAAAAAATAAAATTTTATTTGACATCTCTAATCCTGAAGATTATTATTTTTCTATTATTTGTTACATATCAGGTATGACTGATAAATTTGCTATTGATATATATAATGAAATAATAGGTTTTTAGACCTATTATTTTTCATTATTATATATATTCTTAATTTCTAAATTTTTTATTGCAGGTTCATAAATATTTATTCCTTTATAATCAAACCTACTTCCATGACAAGGACAGTCCCAAGTCTTATCTAAATTATTCCAACTAAGTAAACATCCTAAATGTGTACAATTTGGTTTTACTGCATAAACTTTTCCTTCTATATCTTTATATATTCCAATATTTTCTCCATTGATTTTTATTATAGCTCCATTATCATTTTTTATGTTTTCAATACCTTCTGTTTCGACTTTAAATTTATTTAATAATATAGAATTTACACTTTCTTTAATCATATTTTTTTCTTCCCATCTATTTTTTATTGGTTCAACTCTGGTTGCAGTAAAAATATTTTTATATAGATTTTCTTTTCCTAATATTTCATCTTTAACAATATTAGCAGCAACATTTGAAAATGCCATCCCCCATTTTTTAAAACCAGTACCCACATAAACATTTTTCATAATATTTGAAAACTCTCCAATATATGGCACCTTATCTAAGCTTATGCAATCTCTAGTGTTCCATTTAAATAATACTTGAGCATCTGGATATAATTCTTTTGCCTTTTTTTCAAGTTCTTCATATTTGCAATTATTTTCTATTGGCTCTCCTGTTTTATGATCACTACCACATATTAATAATATGTGTTCTCCATTATATTCAGCAGTTCTAAAGGAATAAAATGGTTCTTTTACATTTATATACATATCTTGTGGTAATTTTTGATTCGTTTTTATTGCTACTACATATGAAGTTGATTGATACATTTTGGTAAAATATAAACCAGGTAAATTTTTTATCGGGTAGTGTGTTGCTATCACTACATATTTAGCAGTAATTATTCCTTTGTCTGTAATAACATTATAATTTTCTCCATTTTTCTTTATGTCTAAAGCTGTTGTATATTCATATATTTTATTCTCTTTTAAAATACTTTCACAAAGTCCATACATATATTTTCTTGGATGAAATTGTGCTTGACCTTTAAATTCTATAGCACCTTCTATTTTAAATGGTAAATCTATCTTATTTACAAATTTAGCATCTTTCCCTAGTTTATTTACCGCTTGTACTTCTTTTTCTATTTCAATTGCTTCTTCTTGTTTTGTTGTATATACATATGAGTTTTTTTCTGCTAATTCACAGTGTATATTTTCTTGTTTTATTATTTGTTTAATACTGTTTATTGCTTCCTCGTTTGCTTCTAAATATTTTTTGGCATATTCTTCTCCAAAATCACTTATTAAATGATTATAAAATAAACCATGTTGACTTGTAATTTTTCCAGTTGTATTTCCACTTACTTTTTCTCCTATTTTACCTTTTTCTATTACTATTACTTTTTTTCCTTCTTTAGACAAATAGTAAGCTGTCGTTAGTCCAAATAACCCTGCACCTATAACACAAATTTCTGTTTTTTCATCCTTTTCTAAAACATTTAATGGTTTTCTATCTTTTGTTGTTTCTATCCATAATGAATCCATTATAATCCTCCTTGTCATAACAAATTCATAGCAAAGAAGTTTATTTGGTAATTTTTTACCAAAACAAAGTTCCTTTGATAACATTATTTCCATTTTTTGAATATTTTTTCAAATTTTATAGAAAAATATATAAGAAAGTGATATACTACAAAAAAAATACTAGGAGGTTTTTAAATGGAAGAAAATTTAAAAGATAGACTTATGAATAAAAAAGTAGTTGGTTGGGGAAATGTAAATACTCGTGAAAAAGAAGATATTTTTTCTTTTTGTAATGGATACATTAATTTTTTAAATAAAGCTAAAACAGAAAGAGAAGCTGTCTGTGTTGCTAAAGAAATTGCAGAATCTAATGGATTTAAAGATATTTCTACTTTTAATTCTTTAAAAAGTGGTGATAAAGTTTATTTTATAAATAGAGATAAAAGCATGTATTTAGCTATTATAGGGTCAGAAAAACTAGAACATGGTATCCATATTATTGGCTCACATATTGATTCTCCAAGATTAGATTTGAAACCAAATCCACTTTATGAAGATAGTGGTTTTGCTTATTTTAAAACTCACTATTATGGAGGTATAAAAAAATATCAATGGACTACAATACCATTAAGTATTCATGGTGTTATTGTAAAAGCCAATGGAGAAAAAATCACTGTAAATATTGGTGAAAGTGATAATGATCCTATTTTTACTATAACAGATTTATTACCTCATTTAGCTCAAGATCAAATGGAAAAGAAATTAAAAAATGGTATTGATGGAGAAGATTTAAATCTTTTACTTGGAAGTATTCCATATGATGATAAAGAAAGTGAAAGCATAAAATTAAATATTTTAAATATCTTGAATCAAAAATATAATATTACAGAAGCTGATTTCTTAAGTTCTGAACTTGAAATTGTTCCTGCTTTTAAAGCTCGCTCTCTTGGTTTTGATGCAAGCATGGTAGCTGGATATGGTCAAGATGATAGAGTTTGTGCTTATACTTCTTTATCTGCAATGATGTCTTTAGAAAACGTTAAAAATACTGCTGTTTGTATTCTTTCTGATAAAGAAGAAATTGGTAGTATGGGTAATACTGGTATGGAATCACATATGTTTGATTATTTTATATCAGAATTATTAAATAAAACTGGAGAAAATAGAGTTAACTTATTAGATAAAGTTTTCTGTTTTTCAAAAATGCTTTCTTCTGATGTAGACGCAGGTTTTGATCCAATTTATTCTGGAGTTTCTGATAGAACAAATGCTGCTTTTTTAGGACGTGGTATTGGTTTAAACAAATATACAGGTGCTCGTGGAAAATCTGGTGCATCTGATGCAAATGCCGAATATGTTGCTTGGGTTAGAAATTTGTTAGAGTCTAACAATATAAAATATCAAATTTCAGAACTTGGAAAAGTTGATGTCGGTGGTGGCGGAACTATTGCTTATATATTAGCTAATAAAGGTGTCGATGTTATTGATTGTGGTGTTCCTGTTCTTTCAATGCATGCTCCTTATGAAGTTACTAGTAAATACGATGTTTATTCTGCATATAAAACTTATAAAGCTTTTTGGGAAGCATAAAATAAAAGGGAATTTAAGTTTTCCCTTTTATTTTTTATATATTACACTTTTTTCTTATAGTTTCTATTTCTTTATTGACTTTTTCTATTTCTATTCCTTGAATTTCTTCTGTATCTGAAATTTCATATTTATTTTTTAAATCTATAATTCTTTTAACACTTTTATTTATTCTATTTTCTTTTATTTTACCTTTCTTTACTAATGACATAATTTGCTCTATAACTTCAACTTCTTTTTTACTATTATATCTAAAAACTATGATATCATTTCCTGCTTCAAATGCTTTTCTTACTGATAATTTCGTTCCATATAATACTTTTATAGCTTTCATTTTTAAATCGTCTGTTATTATTACTCCATTATATCTATATTTCATTCTTAAATATTTTGCTATAAATTTTCTAGATAATGATGCTGGATATATTCCTGTGATATTTTTTATTAATAAATGCCCTACAAGTACTACATCAGCTCCATTTTTTATTGCTTGTTCAAATGGATACATATCTTCTTTTTCTAATTTTTCAATTTTTTCGTTAATAACTGGTAAAAAATTATGGGAATCTTGTTTAGTTGCTCCATGTCCCGGAAAATGTTTTATTGCTGATATCACTTTATTTTTTTGTAATTCTTTCATGGCCGTAATTCCAAATTTTGCAACTTCTTCTTTGTCGCTCCCAAAACTTCTATCTCCTATTGCATGATTATTTTCAAATCTTTTAATATCTAATACTGGTGAAAAATTTAAATTAAATCCTGATTTTCTTAATATTTGGCCTGTAATATTAGCAGATGCTCTTACTAATTCTTCTCCTCCAGTTATTGCAATTTGATTAGCAGATGGTAAATTTTTTATTTCTCTTGGCATTCTATTTACTCTACCGCCCTCTTGATCTATTGCTATAAAAAGTGGTATTTTATTTTTTCTATTTAAATCTTTTAAATTTTTTATGAGTTTTAACATATCTTGATATGTATTAAAATTTTTTCTGTATAATATAATTCCTCCTATTTTATATTTTAATATCATATCTTTGATTCTATCTGTTATATAATTAGTATCCATTCCAATAATAATCATTTGTCCTATTTTTTCTTGTAATGATAGTTCTTTTATATCCATAATTTCCTCTTTACTTAATTAATTTTTTATATATTATCATAAATAGATAAAAAATACTATAATTACAAAGAAAAAACTCTGTAATTCATTACAGAGTTTAATATGGTGAGCCAGGAGGGGTTCGAACCCCCGACCCCAGGCTTAGAAGGCCTGTGCTCTATCCAGCTGAGCTACTGACCCATATTCTTGACACCCAAATATAATAACATAAATATATTCAAATGTCAATATTTTTTCGACTTTTTTTTGTGAAATGAGAAACGTTTCTCTTTTGGATATATGTAAAAAAGAGAACCGTCCCCGATTTACCCAATTTCACTTAATTTTACATACCTAATATTTTTACTTCTACATTATACATTTTATATTTTTTGGTTGCTTCATCGATTTTAAATTCTATTAATGTATTTTCAAGAGTCTCACTATTTTGTCTTAAGTCAGTTGTAAAGTATAATTTTATTTGTGGTATTTCTACTCGATTTTTAATTATTTCTTTAAAAACCTCTGCCGTATGTTTGTCGTCTTCACAAACCAAGATTAATTGAGGCATTGAAGAAAATCCTGAGTCTCCTGGTATGAAATTTTCATAAAAATCTTTATACATTGACATTTTATCAACTAATTTTTTTTGCCAGTCTTCTTCTCTTCTTATAACTTCAAACAAAAATGTAATTGATTTATTATTTTTTGTTAATTTAACAGATCCACCTGTAGCTTTAAATGTTTTCCCTAAAGATTTTGCTGTGATTGATGGTTTTACTGTGTAATTTTCTAATGCTTTTACTTTTCTTAAATATGCTATTAATGTTTGATTTCCTGCTAATCTCTTTTTTATCATTGCAACTGGCTTAACATTATCTGTTGGTTGCCATTTGCATTCTATTTCTTTTGAATTTAATATATATTTTCCCATTTTTTCTAAACAGTATATTCTATAAATTCCTTTTCCTTCTTCAGCCGTAAAATAATATCTTGTTAATATTTTTGACTTTATAAGTTGGTCTAATTTGTTGTTTAGTTTATCTTGTGATTTAGGATCAATTCCTTTTAATTCCAATAATTGGTATAATTGTCTTGATGTTATAAATTCAAATTGGTTTACTAATTCTAATATTGCAAAATGAATGTCTGTTATATGTCCTATATTTATTTTGTGTATAATTTGATTCATAGATACATATCCATCTTTTCCGTCAAATGTTTTTATTTCACCTTCTCTAATCGCAAATGGTGATACTTGTGCTTTGATTTGGTTATCTTCTACCATATCAATTCCTCCTTTATAATTTAATTAAACTATAACTAATTTTACTTTTTTCTTGTCAGGTACAATTTTTTTAATGTACACATCAACATTTTGGCCATATTGTAAACTGTCATTATACTCTGTCATTCCAACAAGATTTGGGGCTAATTCTATAAATATGCCATTTTTATTTTTCTCAGCATCTCTTACTATGCCTTTAACTGTTGTTCCTTCTTTAAAGTTTTCTATGTTTTCTTCCCAAGTTCCCAAACAGTCTTTATAAGATAAATTTATTTTTCCTGTTTCCTCATTTATAGATTTTACCATACATTTTACATGTTGTCCAATATTTAGTCTTTCTTCTGGAGATTTTATTCTTACCACAGATAAATCTTCTATAAATGCTAATCCAACTGTTTCATTATCTAGCTTGATAAAAGCTCCATAGGGTTTTATTCCTGTAACTATTCCTTCAACAATTTGGCCTTTTGTAATTTTCATTTGTTTCTCCTTTTTCTTATGTTTGTTTTATTATATATTTTTTTACATAATTTTTCAATGCATTTTATAAATTATTTTAATATGTTTTTAATTTCAATTTCTTTTAGATATCTCCATGTTCCTATTTTTATATCTTTTACACTTATATTCCCAATTTTGCTTCTATGTAATGCTAATACTTTTTTATCAATTGCTTCACACATTTTTCTTACTTGCCTATTTTTACCCTCATGTATTGTAATCTCTATTCTTGATATGTTTTTTTCTGCATCTGTTTTTAATATTTTTACTTTTGCAGGTTTGGTCGTATAATCATCAATTTTAACTCCTTTTCGTAGCTGCTCTACTTCCTCATTTTTTATAATACCTTTTATTGTAACAGTATATGTCTTGTTTATTTCATGTTTTGGATGAGTAACTTTATATACGAATTCCCCATCATTTGTTAAAATTAATGCTCCTGATGTGTACATATCAAGTCTTCCAACAGGCACAATTCGTTCTTTGACTTTTACTAAGTCTAATACTGTGTCTCTATTAAATTGGTCGTTAGCAGTGGTTACATACCCTATTGGTTTATTTAATAATATATAAACATATTTTTCTTCTTTTTTTATTTCTTTATTTTCAAATTCTATTTTATCTTTAATTGGGTTTATTTTTGTTCCCAATTCTGTTATTATTTTCCCATTTATTTTTACTTTTCCTTGTAATATATATTCTTCTGACTTTCTTCTTGATGCAATACCGCATTCTGCCAGATATTTTTGTAATCTTATTTCTTCCATATTTACCTCTTTTATTTAAAAAGACACGGTGGCTCAACCGTGTTTCTAGATTATTCCTCCCGTTTCAGAGGGAAGATTTCTGCTACAATAGCAGTAGCCGCAATGGCCACAATAGCAGAAGTAGTCCCTGAACAATGAAGCATCTCGGAAAATACAAAATATACCCCAACGCCACTTGAGGCATCGGCTAATAGTTGTAATACTAAGAAGACTACTCTCATTCTCGTTTCTCCTTTCTCCGCTTTTACAGAAACATTCTATTTCCATAAACGCAAAGTTCAATGCAAAAGCAAATAGTATGAGGATGTGAGCCTTCATCCTCTTCAACATGATATGATTATATTATAGCATTTAACATAATTATTGTCAATTTTTTATGCTGTTTTTCAAAAAATTCAAATTTAAAATAAATAAAACATCATTGAAGTGAAAGAACAGAAAAGACTGTTGGTAAATTTTACTCTACCAACAGTCTCTTCATGAGTTCTCTAGAAAGAGTACCGATTAACCATATCCCAAAGTATCGGGATATTGTTGGGAAAAAAGGCGTCAGGAGTATGCTCCAACTTCCATCGAAGTTCCTCCTTACTAATCCAAATGGCCTTTTGGGTCTCACCATCACATTCAGTATCATCTAAGAAACTACATTTTTCAAAGTTCACGGCATAAACAACCACAACATGTAACACGACATCACCGTTATTGTGCCGGGTAATGTGTTTGCATCCAGAGTATACATCAAGAAGAATTAAATCTTCCTCCTTGACTCTGATTAAAATTTCTTCCATTAATTCTCTCGCTGCACATCTTTTTTGGGTTTCGCCTGGATTGCTCCCCCCGCCAAAGAGTCCAAGCTGATTCAAATCAGACCTTAACTGTAAATAAAACCACAGGTCCTCTTTTTCATCATACCGATAGATTACCACACCTGTGCCAGGTAGATAAAGTGGGAGATGCCCCACCTCTTTTCGAATATTGTGTAGATAGTCATTGCACCATTCTAGCAGTTTTCCATTCCGCATGGAATAGAAGTTATCCCCTATTTTAATTGCATCCAAACTATTGATGACTTCTATTCCCGTTTTTTTATCTATCGTCACCCCATTTCTTTTTTCATCTAAATGCCGTTTCCCTATTTCTATGGCCAACTTTTGGACTTCATTCTCCTTCATTTTTTTCCCTCCTTAAGAGTAATTATATTATTATAGTATCATATTTACATAAAACTGTCAATAATATATCTTATGCAACAGTAATAGCCAATAGCAAATTCTTTAGAAAACTAACGTTTTTTAGGTTTATTTTATTTGCATTTTCACAATATACTGTTCCAAATATTTTTAGTCTTTTTATTTTGTTAAAAAACTGCAAGATGTATCTATATTTAATTATATTTCAGTTAATTAATATCAAACTTTTATTTAAATACTTATGTGTTTCCACATTTTTTATTACATTCTCTACATATATGTAAATATTCAATCTCGAATGTGAGATTTGTATTATTCATTGCTTTGATATCTTTTGAATATAAATTTTCTAATCAATTAAACATATTATTTTATATTTTTAAAATCTTTAGTTCGCTATGTAATCTCTTGATTTTACATAATATAATTTATTTTCTTAGTATTTTATGCTATTTTCCCATAATGTTAATCATATTTTCCTCTTTGTTTTCCATTATTTAATTTCATACAACTTTTTAAATTCTTATTTCATATTATATTTTGGAATATTACTACATCTAATACAAAATTATATTTTCCTTATATTTCGGAATCTTCATATATTTTAACTATTATCATATCTTAATTAATTTTGTACTAGATTTTTTGTATAGCTTATTTTTATATCTTGCACATAAATATATATTTCTACATCTAGTTTTTTTGTTCATTACTACTATTTTTATAATCTTCTTTTGATGATACTTTAATTTCAAACAAAGCAATTTTCTCCATTATATAAAAAAATAACAAGCAAATACGATTTTTACTTGTTATTCTTATATTATTATAAAGCAATTCCTTGATTTGGATCTGTTCTTGTTCTATCTATAGACATAGCTTTATTATATATATTATCTACTCCTTCAGGCATTCTAAATTTTCCTCTTATTGCAGAATCTACTCTAGATGATAATTGCATCTTTCCAACTAACTTCATTATGTCTTCAAAACTTATTGTATCATATTTATATTCTCCATTTTCTCTTCTAAATGTACTATTATCTACATATGAATCTCCCTTTAATCTAAACATTCCGGAAAATCCTGTTCTTCCATCAATTCCATCCATATAAATCATATATGGTTTCTCTCCATTTACATATGCTTCTTGTGAAGTATATGCATATTTTACTGCTTTCTTCTTAGGTTCATGTTCTTCATCTATTTTTTTGCTTGCTTCTATTGAAACAATATATGGAAATGAAGCTCCTTCTTCTTTTCTCATTGTCATACATAAGTCGTCCATTTGCAAACCTGTTTTAGCTTCCATTTCACTTCTTCGATATGAGTCCATTATAGTTGGTAATCCTGTAGCTTCAGCATATTCTTTTAATAAATCTTCTGATGGTTGTGCGTAATTTTCAAACTCACCACTTTCTCCATGCATAATAGCACTTTTGGCACTTTCTCTTAAAGTAACACCATTTTTAGAAATTTCATTATAAACTCTGCTACTATTTTTTCCAAAATCAGTCGAAAAATCTATAACTTCTCCATCTTTTCCTGTCACATGTTCTTCGTAACTTCCTTGTTGTGAATTATCTTTTAGTGTTCTTACTTCATAACGTCCATTTTCAGTAAAAATTGTTTGCCCCACTTCGTGATTTGGCACGTTTTTCCTTACTAATGATAAAAAAGCTTCGCCATTTAATTTCCCAGTAATAGTGGGTGAATCATCATGTGTCCATCCGAGTTTTCTTCCATCTTTTTCTGCTACTCCTAATAATCTGTCTAATTCTTCTTTCTTAAGTTCTCCAAAAGTAACACTAGGATCTACCATATCTTGTTCAGCTACATGTAAGCTTGCTATAAAATCTTTATCAGTCTCCTGACCTTTCGGTGCTATAAAGCCATCTATATTTAGCGTAGTTTCTTTAGGCCCTTCTATTAATGGTTGGTGGTTAATAATTTTTTGCACAAATTCTTTGATTCTCTTTAAAATACTCATATATTTTACTCCTTTGTTAAATTTATATATTTTAAGTCTAACATAAAATTGGTACAGTGTCAATAATAATATTTTTATTTTTTTGTAATATATTTTTTTTATTTGCATATTATATATTAATTCCTTTTACTTTTATAAAAGGCTTTATATAGATTCTCCGGTAGGATTCTCCTACCGGATTTTTATCTTCTATCCAATTCCTTTATTATTTCTTCAAAATATTCGGGTAGTGATGCTTCTAATTTCATTTCTTTATTTGTTATAGGATGTTTGAATTCCAGCCCTTTAGCATGAAGGCATTGTCCAACTACTCCAAACTCATTTTTTCCATTTGAATATGTGTAATCGCCTATTATTGGATATCCTATATATGATAAATGGACACGTATTTGATGTGTTCTACCAGTTTCAATATTTACTTCCAATAAAGTATATTTATCATATCTTTTTAACACTTTTATATGTGTTATTGCTTCTTTACCATTTTTATTCACTGCCATTTTCTTTCTATCTGATGTACTTCTTCCTATAGGCATATTTATTGTTGCTTCATTTTCTTTAACTACACCTCTTACTAATGCTATATAAGTCTTTTTAACTTGATGATTTTTTATTTGTTCGCTCATATTTACATGTGCTTTATCATTTTTTGCAATTATTAAAAGTCCTGATGTATCTTTGTCCAATCTATGCACTATTCCTGGTCTTAATTCTCCACCTATTCCTGATAAACTATCTTTACATATTGCCATTATAGCATTTACTAATGTTCCATCAGGATTTCCATTGGCAGGATGTACTACCATTCCTTTAGGTTTATTTACTACTATTATATCTTTATCTTCATATATTATTTCAATAGGTATTTCTTGTGGCTTAATTTCTATTTCTTTTACTTCTTCTGGTTTTATTTGTATTAAATCATCTTCAAAAACTTTATAAGAAACTTTTTGATTTTTATTATTTACTAGAATATTTCCTTCTTCTATCATTCTTTGTGCTGCTGTTCTTGTTATATCTTCTTTTTTACTTGCTATATATGAATCTAATCTTTTTCCTGCCTCTTCTTTTTTTACTTTTATTTCTTCCATTTTTCTTCCTTTACTTTTCTATTTCATAAAATACGAAATTGCTATCTGATTTTAACAGTTTATATCCCTCTAAATTGGCATCTTCAATTATCATATTTATCTTAGAATTTTTATATAATATTACATGTGTTATATCATATTTTTCAAATATATCTTCGAAATATACTGTTAAATTTGAACTATTTATAAAATCTGTAAATACATTTATTCCTTCATTAAATTCAGGTGAATATAAATCTGCTCTTGAATCTATAAATACTGGTATATTTCTATATAATAAATAACTTCCATAATTATACTCATTATACAATCTTACATCTTTTATATTAATATTCTTCCCTTCAAAGTACTTTAATATAAAATCACTCATTTCTACTGGATACGTATTTCCATCTATATATGTTGCATTTAATTTTGGTTTTATAAAATATAAACTTAAAATTATTACAATAGCTATCATCATAAATGTACCAAATTTTGTCACAAGTGAATTAATAATTTTTTCATCTATATCTTGTATATATTGTTCCATCCATTGATATAAAATTTTGTTTAATATTATTGAACCTATTAATATAAACATTGTAGATTGTCTTTTCGAATAAAACATTAATAATGTTAATCCTCCAAGCATACACAAATCACTTAATCTTATTTTTGAATTTGTAAATATTAATATTGCTAAAAATATTATTAATGCGCAAATTATATCTGTATTGTTTATTAATACCATAGGTAAATGTTCATTTATATTTTGAGTTGTATTGCCTTGCATTGTTTTAATCAAATAAGTATAAGGTGTTGTTCCAAGTGGTGTTAAAAATCCAGCTAATATAGATATTATCATTATTACTATTAACCATTTAGTTTTTGTTTTTCTTTCTATTATAAGTTTTTCACCCTGTTTTACTTCTTTTCCATATTTTTTAGCAGTAAATTCTTCTATTGTTGCTACTATATATTCTGCTATATATGGTAAATATAAAACAAACATAAATGGCCAAACTGCCACATGTAAATTTGCTACTAGTATTGATATTATTATTAGTCCTGTCGCATATCGCTTTTTTCCTGTATTTAAATATTGTTCTATACAAAATATCTCTAGAGTAAACAGTATAAATGTTACTAACTGTGCTCTTGCTGCAATATAATTTCTTAACATATACATTGCACCTATTGTTATTACAAATGATAATACTTTATTTTTACTCAATTTAGTGTTAGTTAAAAATAAGACTGTTCCTAAGATTATTGAAAATAGACATGTCGCTATATATATTCCTGTCATTCCTCCAATTTGGTATATTAAATATATTATTACATCATATAACCAATGTGGATAAGTATATTCTAAATTTTGGTGCCAAGAAAATGGATCTAACATATCTATTCCACCATTTTCTATTATATGTTCTCCAATTTTTATTGTATAAAATGTATCATTTTGCAATGTTTTTTGTGATACGCTAATGCAAAATATTGCTATTAATATAATAGCTAATAATATAAAAAATAATTTTTTATTGATTTTTGTTTTCATATTACCTCCATTTTTCTTTTGATTTTATTATTATAACAAAAAAAAATTGAAAAGACTAGTGCTTTTCAATCCTTTTTATATATTTATACAGCTTCTTGATTTTCTGTTTCTTCTTTTTTCTCATTTCCTTCTTCATTTATTAACTCTAAACTACTTACTGACACTTCATATGCTACTTTCATTTCTGATGTACCATCTTCATATTTCTTTTCATATTGTCTTGATTGAACTCTTCCCACAATTTTCACTTGTGCACCAACTTCTAAGTTTTGGCAAAATCTTGCATTTCTTCCCCATGCTATTGTTGGAATATAGTCTGATTTGTTATAAGCTCTGTTTACTGCTAATAATAAATCTGCTATTTCTCTACCAAATGGTGTTTGTCTGTAAATAGGTTTTTTACATACAAAACCTATAAGTACAACTTCATTTGTTGTTTCTTCTTTTTTTACGATTTCGCTTTCTTCTTCATTTTCTTCAACTTCCATAACATCTTTGGCAAAAACTGTTAATATTAGTTTGTTTTTTTCGTTCTCATAACTGTTGTATGATCTGAATTGTCCTTTAACTAATAATTTTTTACCTTCTCTTAACATATCATCGTTTATTAATCTTTCTGATACTGTTATTGGTATTATATCAGCATTTCCACTTAAACGTGGTATCAAGATGTTAAATGAGTAGAATTTTTCTCCATAAATTTCGTGGCTAAATTTTTTTTCGCCTGTAACCTTCCCTACTAATGTTAAGTAGTTGTTTTCTAAATAATTTGTATCCAATTTTGTTTCCTCCCTATCTTTTTTATTTATCAATTGTAAATTTTCCTCTTGTTTTCTCTTTTTAAAATTTTCTACATTTTTTATTATACTATACTTTTTTGGTTTTGTCTACATAAAAAGTTAATATTTTCTAATTTTTTTTAATTTTTTTGCCTTTTTTATATACTTTTAGAGACTTTTTTAAAAATTATGCAATTCTTTTAAAATAAAAACTACTAAATTATTATAAATTTTCTCATTTGATTTTGCATGTACTTTCATTTCTTTTTCTTCTGCCTCAATAATTTCTTTATTGTTTTTCTCGATTTTTCTTTGTATATAAATTATAATTTTATTTTCTTTGACACTTGATATTGTTATTGTAGATTTTGAATTAAATCCAAATGTTATTACTTTTATTGGATTTTTTATTGGTTCTTTTGCTTCTATATTTATATCTGCATTTATAATTAAATATTCTACTTTTGATACAATGGTATTTAAATTTTTATGTTGGTCTTCTGTTAAATGTATTTTTTTCATTACTATTATCTCATCAAATTTTATATTTTTAATATTTTCTATACTTTCTGTTGTTATCTCTACAATTTCAATATTGTTTTTTGGTATGCTATTTTTTATTGCTTTTATATCTTTTTTATTAGCAATTATTCCTATTAATGGCATAGCTTTCTCCTTTATCTTTTGTGTTAAGTATTTCCATTTTTTTATTTTTTATTCATTAGTTTTTATTTGCGTGCCATTATTATTAATAGTATAATTATCTTTATATATTAATTCTGAAACCTTTACAATTTGATATCCTTTTGATTGTATGTTTTTTATCAACATATCTAAACTGTCTGCTGTATGTTCTGTTCCGTTATGACTTAATATTATAGAACCTTTTTCTAATTTATTTTCTATTCTTTTCCACATTTGTTCTCCTGTTAGTCCTTCATAGTCTAAAGTATCTATATTCCATTGTATAGTAAAATATTCATTTTGTTTGGCAGCTTGTATTACAGTATTATTATATTCTCCATATGGTGCTCTATATAAGTTTATTTTACTATTTGTTATTTCTTCTATTCGTTTTGCTCCATTTTCTATTTCCTTAATATTTTCTTCTAAAGTTAATTGGTTTACATGTGGATGTGTGTCACTATGGGTTCCTATTTCATGACCTGCCCTATATATTTTTTTTACCGCTTCTGGATATTTTTCTGCCCATTCACCAACTACAAAAAATGTTATATGTACATTATTCTTTTTTAGTGTTTCTAATATACTATCAATATCATCTGCATTCCATGCACAATTCATTGTTAATGAAACTTTATTTTCTTCTGTTTGTACATTATATATTGGTAGTTCTTTTGCATTACTACTTGTTTCCACTATTTTTAGTCGTTCTATATTTGCTATTCCTATTAATATAGCAACAGTCAGAATTGAAACAATATATGTTTGAATTTTTTCTTTATTAAATACTAAAAACATTTTCTACCTCCTATTTTGATAGTTAATTTTATGCTCTTATCTTTTATTTTATGCAAAATAATATTTATACTCTATTTGAGCATACTATATTTACAAATTTTATTGCTATACTTCAATTAGAAATTTTCTAAGAGGTGATTTATATGTATTTATCAGATGCAGTAAGAGATAGAATAAAGTACTACCAAAAACAAAAGGGTATGAGTCTTTGGGCTCTATTTAAAGCTTCTGGTGTACCTATGTCAACACTTGCAGCTTTTATGAGTAAAAGAACTGAATTAATTAAGCTTGACACTTTACTTCATATTTGCGAAGGATTTGGTATTACTATTACTGAGTTTTTCGAAAATGATGTTTTTAAAGATGTTGAACAAGATTAATTATTAAATAAAAGGGGATTGTCTTTATTAATAAAAAATTTAAAGGACTGTCCCCTTTGTGCATTTTGCACTTTAAGGACTGTCCCTTTTGTTCAATTTTATTTTAAAAATCCATTTATTATTTCTTCTTCTGCTTGTTTTTCTGTTAATCCTAATGTCATTAGTTTAATTAATTGTTCTCCTGCTATTTTTCCAATTGCTGCTTCATGTATTAGGTTTGCATCAATATTGTTTGCAACAATTTCTGGCGTTGATGTTACTTTTGCATTGTCTTTTATTATTGCATCACATTCTACATGTCCAAAACATTTTGCGTTTCCTTCTACTTTTGAATTAAATATTTGTTCTGATTGTTCTGTTGCTACTGATCTTGATGTTACTTTTACACTTGAATTTTCTCCATTTAATTTTACATCAAAATTTGTTTTGGCAAATTGTTTTCCATGTGTCATTATTTTTTCTGTTACAACAAAATTAGTATCTTCTTCTAATACTGCATTTGTTGTTCTTATCGTTGAATCTACACCTTTAATTTGTATAGATTCCATATTTAATGATGCTCCTTTTTTTAAATGTACTTCTGTCACTGGATTTAGTATTCTTTTCCCATCTCCTGCTCCTTCTCCATAATGTTTTTCTATATATTTTACTTTTGCTCCTTCTTCTAAAAAGAATCTGTGTATTCCATTATGTTCTGAATCTTTATGTTCATCATTATGTATTCCACATCCTGCTACAATTATTACATTTGCGTTTTTCCCAATATAAAAGTCATTATATACTACATCTTTTAATCCACTTTCTGTTATTATTACTGGTATATGTACAAATTCAAATTTTGTATTTTCTTTTACTATAATATCTATTCCTGATACATCTTTTTTTGTAACTATATTTATATTTTCTGTTATTTTTCTTTCTATGCCTTGTCCATTTTTTCTTATGTTATATGCTCCTTTTATTTCTTCTACATCTACATCTGCTATTGTTTTTAATAATTCTTTATCGATTTTATCCATTACAATCACCTCTTTTTAGTTTACAACAATTTCCTTGTTTTGATATTGAATCTAGTATCTCTTCTTTTTGAGCTATTTTTTCAATTTTTCCGTTTTTTACTAGTATTACATTGTCTGCTATGTTTAGTATTCTTTCTTGATGTGTTACTATTAATATTGATGATTTTTGTGTTTTTTGTAATTCTTCAAATATTTGTATTAAATTATTAAAACTCCATAAGTCTATTCCTGCTTCTGGTTCATCAAATATTGTTAATTTTGAGTCTCTTACTGCTATTGTTGCTATTTCTATTCTTTTTAATTCTCCCCCAGATAAAGAGTTGTTTATTTCTCTATCTATATATTCTTTTGCACATAGTCCTACATTTGATAATATTTCACATGCTTGTTTTTTGTTTATATCTTTTCCTGCTGATAATCTTATTATGTCATATACTGTTATTCCTTTAAATTTTACTGGTTGCTGAAATGCAAATGATATTTTTCTTCTTGCTCTTTCGTCTATACTTAAATTTGTTATATCTTCACCATTAAATATTACTTGTCCACTATCTGGCATTTCTATTCCCATAATTATTTTACAGATTGTTGATTTTCCTGAACCGTTTGGTCCTGTTATTGCTATTAATTTATTTTCATCTATTTTTAAATTTATATTATCTAATATTTTTTTGTTGCCTCTTGTGAAACATATATTTTTTAGTTCTATCATTTTTTACTTCCTTTCTATCCTAATATTTTTGTATATAAATGTGACAATGGTCTTTTACATTCTCTACATCTTTCATTTTCCCAACTATGATTACATTTTAATTCATCTATTTTTAATGCTTTTGTCATAAATTGCTCCAACTTTTCTTCGGTTTCTTCTGAAATAGCACTTTTTATTTTTGCAGAATCTTTACTTGCTGTAATTTCATCTACCCCTAATATTTCTATTAAAAATATTTTTACTACATCATGTTTTTTCAATATGTTTTGTGCAATTTTTTTGCCTTTTTCTGTTAATGATATATCTGAATATGGTTCATAACTTATTATTCCTTTTTCTTTTAGTGTTTTCATTGCTCTGTTTACACTTGGTTTTGTAACTATCATTTCTTCTGCTATGTCTGTTACTCTTATTCTGTCTTCATTTTGTTCTAATATATATATTGTTGTTATATATTCTTCTAATGATTTTGTTAGGTCCATTTTTCTTCCTTCTTTCAATTTATATATCTTTTTTAAAAAAGAACAAATAAGAAAAATCTTTGATTTTTCTTTAATTTGTTCTGCCCGATTTGAGTTTTCGACTAAAAGGAGAAAATCTCAAAGGGCTAGCGATTATAGCTTTTTATATAATAGGAATGTATAACTTTCCTATTATACAAAAAATAAATGTTAGCGTACGCTAACATTTTACTATTTTTATTGTTTTTTGTCAATATATTTGTAACTTTTTAAATCTTTTTTCTCTTCCTTAGTTACTCTATAAGATTCACATATTTTTTGTATTGCTTTATTTTGAGTGAATTTATCTAAATTATTATTTTTTATATATTCTAAAGTTTTATCTTTTTGCTTTATATATGCAAAAGATAACATCCATGCAATTGCCATTTGTGCATAATAATCTTTACTTGTTATTTTATCTATTCTCTCTAATACTTTGTCTATATATTCTTCTGTTAAATAATAATTTAAATACATTACAACTGCAAATCTTATTTCAAATTCCTTATTTGATTTTATATAATTTTCTAAAAAATCCCACATTTCTTTTTGATATTTTTTAGCAATTTTTAAATTACTGCAAGTTGTATCACATACTGCCCAACTATCTATTTTAGGTATAAACTCTTTTAAATATTCAATAGTTTCTTCTATTGTTATTTTTGCATACCCAATTACTAAACCATGTAATACTAGCTCCTCATAATATTCATCTTTTACATTTTCTAAAAATTCTTTGTAATCATTTTTAGCTATTTCTTTTGCCATATTTCTTAAATATGGTATCCTTACACCTATAATATTATCTACATTTGGACATAAACTGCTATGAAATTCTTTGTATTTTAAGTCTTGTAATTCATATAATTTTTTTCTTATATCTTCCATATATCACACCTCTTAATAGGTATATGATATATTATTTATTTTAATTTGTAAACCCCGTAAGTATCATCAATTGGATCTCTAAAATATTGTATTTTTATTGGATTAAAAGTATATACTAAAAAGCTCAAAAATAAAGATATTAATAATAAAATAGAAATTTTATTCAAATCTTCAATATTGTTATTAATCATTAATTTGTATATAACATATTCCCCTAAGAGTACCGCTACAACAAAAGAACCTATATCTAAGACAGCAAAATTTTTTCCTATTATCCCCGTATATGTATAGAAAAATATCGTTATAAATGCCATTGCAACAACTATCCCTATAGCTTGTGCAGTCCAATAATTTTTAATATCTTTTCCTATAACAAAATAACCTATTATTCCCATTATTAACATCGGAAAAAATACTAATTTTAAATGTTCCCATGTACTTTCATTTACAGCACTAAATATTGCTACTATTTTGTTCTCTCCAGACCATTTATATGTAAAATGTAATAGAGTTCCTACAATTAAAGTTAATATTACAACTATAACTTGCCATGTTTTTATTTTCAAACCAATCATCTCTTTATATAATATTACACATATTGTTTTTTATTCTTGTAATATTTTTGTAACAAAAAAGTAATATAATTGTAATACACTTTTTTGTATTATTATTGTATAATATATTTGACAAAATAATATACAAAAAGACAAAAAATGGAGGATGCTATGAGCATTGAATCAGATTTACGAAAAGATGGAATAAGAGTAGTCGATATACTTGACACAATGTCTGTGAATCGAATTGCTCATAATATCGCTACAAAATTGTGTAGTACTTTTCCAGAACTTTGTTTTAATGAAAATGACTTATTTATAAAATTATCAAGATTAAATATGTATAGAGCTACAATGCCAGAAGGAATGGCAGAAGCAAATTATTTTTACAAAAATACTTCTATATATTTTAATGATAAAATTGCTTTTGAAGATTTAGAAGAATTCGCAATACATGAATGTATTCACTATATTCAAGAAATAAAAGATAAAAAAAATAATCTTATACGTATGGGATTATGCAATTTTGATAATTTAAAAATAATTGGAATGGGGTTAAATGAAGCAGCTGTTCAATATATGACTTCTAAAGTTATAGGTATTGAAAAAGATTACGTAAAATATTTCGGAATTTCTTTTAGAACAATCAGTCCTTCATATTATCCATTAGAATGTAATTTAATTGAACAAATGGCATATTTAACTGGTGAATCAGTTTTATTTGATAGTACTATTACAAGTAATGATAAATTTAAAAATCACTTTATTGAGTTAACTTCTGAAAAAACTTATAATGATATTCAATATTGTATCGACAAGATTCTTGAATTGGAAGAAAATATCATTAAACTTGGCAACAAATTTTCTTCTTTTGACGAAAGAAATAAAAAAGTTGATAAAATAGTTTCTAAAACCGATGATTGTAAGATAAAAATTGCAGAATATTTTTGTAAAGCTCAAAATTTAATTATAAAAAATTACTTTGATAAAGCTTTTAAAAAAATCACAAATTTAGAAGAACTTGATAATTATAGAAAGACATTAGAACATTATAGAGAATTAATTGGTCGAACAGATAATTATACTTTCTATGATGATTACTATACAGAAAAAATGTCCGCATTAGAACATAAATCTAATATCTTCGAAAATGGCGGAACAGAAACTGCTCTTGAATGTAAGAAAACAAATAAATTTGTTTCTTTCTTTAGAGCAATCAAAAACTTCGTAACAGGAGAAAAAATACATAATTAACTAATGATTTATAGTACACAAAAGATTTTAATATACTAAAATTTTCTACATTTTACCAAAGATAACTTTACAAAAGACAAGCTTACAAATGATTACTTTTACTAATGATAAAAAGCATCTACCTATATACTAAAGAAAACTTTTTATCGAATCCTTACTTATGATCTTTTTTATTTACAAAAGATTAAAGACCTCTACCTCAGAGGTCTTTTTCTATTTTAAATACTCTATAATACTATTAGCTGCATCTCTTCCTGAACGAGCTGCCCATGCAACAGTTCCTTTAGCTCCCGCTAAATCTCCACCTGCAAATATTTTTGGATTTGATGTTCTATTTTTTTCATCAATCTTAATGTATCCCCATTTATTTAACTCTATCCCTAGAGTTTTTACAATATCTTCTGGCATTGAACCTAATGCCATTACAATATAATCTATGTCTATAATATAGTTACTATTAGGTATATTAACTGGTACTTTTCTTGTTTCTCCTTCTTTTTGTATAAGTTCAGTTTTTATTAATTCTACCTTTTCCACTTTATCTTTTCCTATTATTTTAACAATATTATTTTGAAATAAGAATTCAATACCTTCTTCTTTTGCTTCTGCTATTTCTTTTACTTCAGCCGGCATTTGTTCCTCAGCTCTTCTGTAAATAACCTTTACTTCTTTTGCTCCTAATCTTTTTATTGTTCTAGCACAATCCATAGCAACATTTCCGCCACCTATTATTGCTACTTTTTTATTTGTATAATCCGGATGATTTTTATATTCTAATAATTGATTTCCACCATATACTCCATCTAATTCTTCTCCTTCTACTCCCATTTTAGTTGATATATTGGCTCCAAATGCTAAGAATATTGCATCATATTTTGTTTCTAATTCATTTAAAGATAAATTTTCACCTAATTCCATTCCGTATTTTACTTCTAGCCCTAAATCTATAATTTTTTGTATAGAATTTTTTACTATTTCTTTTGCAAGTCTAAATTCTGGAATTCCATGTACTAATAATCCACCTAAATAATTATACTTTTCATATAAAGTAACAGAATATCCTTTTTTTAATAAAAATGCACTTGCCGTAAGTCCTGCTGGTCCTCCTCCTATTATTGCTATCTTTTTATCTTTATGCTCATTATTTATTTTAGATATTTGATACTTTTCTTTTATTGCTATATCTCCGATAAAAGCTTCTAAATCTCCAATATGTACAGGTGTTGACTTTATTCCTCTCACACATGAACCTTCACATTGTTTTTGATGTGGGCATATTCTTCCACAAATAGCTTCTAATACTGTTGTTTCTGATAATATTTCATATGCTTTTTCATAATTTTTTTCTTTTATTTCTTTTATAAATCCAGGTATATTATTATTTAGTGGACATCCTTTTTGTGAGCATGGTTTTATAGGGCAGTTTAAACAATACTTTGCTTTTTCTTGTATTTCTTCTAATTTTTCCATTTTTATCTTTTCTCCAATTTTTAAATTTTAGCTTTATTTTATATTGTTTTTATATATAATGTCAATTCAAATGACCAACTGTTTAGTTTTTCATTTTTTCTACAACTTCTTTTAAGTCTTTTATGAAATCTATTTTCTTAGTTTCATCTCGTAACAATGCTGCTGGATGCCATGTTGGCATATAAAATATACCTTTTTTCTCAATCCATTTTCCTCTACTTGCTGTAATTCCATATTCTTGTCCTAATATATTTTTTAATGCTACACTTCCTAGCAAAACTATAATTTCAGGTTTTATTAATATAACTTGATTTCTCAAGTAATCTAAGCATGCCATTGCTTCATCATTTTCTGGATTTCTATTTGAAGGTGGTCTACATTTTACAATATTAGTTATATAAACTTTTTCTCTATCAATTCCAACAGTTTCAAATGCCATATTCATTAACTTTCCTGCTTTTCCAACAAATGGTCTTCCTTGTATATCTTCATCTGCTCCAGGTCCCTCACCAATAAACATTAATTTTGTACTTTTGTTACCTTCTCCCAAAACAATATTATTTCTATTTTGGCATAATCTACATTTTTTACAATTTTTTATTGATTCTTCTAATTGCTCCCAATTATCGTACATATTTTCACATCCTATATTTCAAATATTCTATTAGCATTTTCATAAGTTATTTTTGCAATTTCTTCTATATTCACATTTTTTATTTCTGATATTTTTTGAGCAACATATTTAACATTTCTAGAGTCATTTCTTTTGCCCCTATGTGGTTCTGGTGTTAAATATGGACTATCAGTTTCTATTAAAATTCTATCCAATGGTACCATTTTTACAACATCTACTGAATTTTTAGCATTCTTAAAAGTTATCGGTCCTGCAAAAGATATATAAAATCCTAATTCTAGTGCTTGTCTTACCATTTCTTGATTTGGTTGGCAACAATGGAATATTCCTTTTTTATTTACTGGATTTTTCGTTAATATATCTATTGTATCAATAGATGCATCTCTAGAATGAATTACTATCGGTAAATTTAATTTATTTGCTAATTCTATTTGTTTAATAAATGCTTGTTTTTGTAATTCTTTGTTTTCTTTATTCCAATAATAATCTAATCCAATTTCTCCTATTGCAACTAATTTTTTTCCAATATTTTGACTTGCAATTTTTGAAATTTCTCCTATATCTTTCCACAATTCTGCTTCAAATTGTGGAATATCATTTGGCGAAATGCCACATATTGAATAAATAAATTTGTATTTTTGGGACATTTCTATTGCCTTCTTTGATGATTCTAAATTATACCCTGCCACAATAAATCTTGTAACACCAGAATTATATGTTTCTGCTATTACTTGTTCTCTATCCTCATCAAATTTTTCATCATTATAATGTGAATGTGAATCAAAAAGTTCCATGTTTTCCTCCTATTTATGTAATACCACAACATTTGCTGTAGCATACAATTTACAATGCGATATACTTAAATCTATATTCTCTATATTTTTAATAATTTCTGTTTTTAATATATTTACATGTGGTTTTCCATTTTCATCATTTATTATCTCTATATCTTGCCATGATATATCATATTTATTTTGAAATAATTCTGATACTGCTTTAAAAACCGCTTCTTTAGCCGCAAACCTTGCAGCATAATGTTGATATTTTTGACTCTTTTTGCTTTCACAATATTCTATCTCACTCTTAGTATAAACTCTTTCACAAAATTTACCATCAGTTTCTTCTATACTTTCTTTTATTCTATCAATTTCTATTATATCTGTTCCACATTTAATTTTCATTTCTATAAAATCCCTTTCAGTATAAAATCTTCAATTATAAACTTAATCCATATAAATCTACACGTTTGTAAAAAAATTACCATAAAGAACGATCCATGGTAAAATAATTACCACCAACAACGTTCCCATGGTAAATTGTTGTTTATTTTAGCAATAATATTATATTAATTGCATTTATTATTAATGTTATTACTAATAATATTACTATGCCCATATTGGTCTTTGAACTTTTTTCAATATTCAATTCTTTATATAATATATCATATTTATTTTTTGTATCGTAGTATAAGTTATTTAATTCTAATACATCTTTTAAATATTGATAATATAATGACCCTGTATCTTCCAAGGTAATTTCATTTATCCATAATGTTTGTGTGAATTTGATAAACTCTTTCCTTATTTTATTCACTTTAGTCCCTTGCCTAAATTGAATATTTATCTTTTTTAAATATATTTTTGTATATATTGCCATTATATATGTATATAAATATTGTTCTTCAAATTCTTGAGGAAATACTGTATAATTATTTAAATCACAACTTGAGCTAAATAATGTTACTCCCTGTTTTGTTATTCCTAATTTAGCATATTTCCATTTTGAAATTACTTTTATATTTTCTTTAGAATAATTAACGCTATTATCACTTGGTAATATATTTAAAAACTTCATATAACTGTTCTTAATTTTATCAAATTCATTTGTATTATTCCAATTTTCTTGTTCTATGCATACATATGAATATGTTAAAAATCTTTCAGTATCAATATCTAATTTTAATGATTCTAGGCTTGGACCTGTTAAATTTTCAATAAACTCTTTAAAATATTTAACATCATCAAAAAAATCTGTTTGAACTCTTATATTATCATAATTGTTCATATTTGCAAATTCTTGATTTATATCTCTAAATTTATAATTAAAGTTTAACAAATCACAAAATTTATTACTTTCTTCAATATTAGTTTTTATTGCTAAAAAACATATTCCTGTATTAAAACATATTATTTCTATTTTTGATATTTTGAAAAATATACCATTTCTTTCTTCTGTTTTTCCCTGAATATCTTTCTTTATATTATATTCAAATATTGTACAAGGATTTTTTGCCAATATGGCTGCTTTTGTTTCTAATGGTAATTCTTCTAGTTTTAATAGTCTTGATTTACTTAAGTTAAAACTATGAAACATATATTCCCTTGCTCTATGAGCAAAAAATGAATATAAATCTAAATCTTTATCTTTTCTAAATGTTCTTAATTTACAGTTTTCATCTTTTAACAATTTTAATAAGTATTTTATATATCTAGTTTCTTTTACTGCATATGGATATATAAAATATGTATACTGATACTTTGTCTTTAGCTCCATTTATTATAACGTTCCTTTCGATTATTATTTTTCACAATAGTAATTCATATTTAAATCTTCTCCTAAGTGCCATTTTCCTATAAAATTTATTAATAAGTTATTTTCTAAATTATATTTTGGTTCTATTATTTCTTTTCCTTCACTATTTAATGAACCCCACAATCCATCTTTTTTTACTGCTACAAATCCATATTCGTTTTGTTCTGTCGCATCATCATAAATATATTCTACAACTACATTGCCTTTTTTATCCACATAACCGTATTTCCCATCTTTTTTACTTAAAAATAGTGTATTATCTGTTAAAATTTCTGTATTTGGCTTTTCTTCACAATTAAAATTATAATATTTATATTCATCATTTATTCGCATTCTTATATATGATTTTTCTGTATTTAATTCTGTTAATACACCTTCTATTTTTTTATTATAATCTTGATCAAATATTGATGTATTATAATTTATATCTTCTGCTATAAAAAGATTAGCTTTATCATTATAAGCAATTTCTGTATATTCAAATGGGACTTTTATATTTTCATGTATGTCAATTATTCCATATTTATCATTCTGCTTTGCTAAATATATTCCTTCTTTTATTTCTTTTAAATCTTGATATTTTGATTCTATTAGTTTCTCACCTGAAGAATTTACTTCTCCATATAAATCATTTTCTTTTATTATAAATCCTCTTTGTGTAGGTGATTGCACTTGATTTACTAGATTTTCTAGTATTTGCTCACCAGACGAATTTATTATTTTATCTACTCCATTTTCCTTAACTATGTAGTAATTATTTAAATATATTTGTTTTATTTCATCAAATTTATTTTCTAATATTTGTTTTTTTGTAGTACTAATTAATCCATATTTATCTTGCTCATTAATTGTTATATATCCTTCTTTATATGTTTCTCCTAGATTAATTATTTCTTTATATAATGGTTCTATTATTATATTTCCTTTGTTATTTGCTAATCCTTTTTTTCCATCTTTGGTTAATATTAAACTATTTTCTATTCCCTTAAGTGTTGTTATTTCATCATATTCACATGGTAAAATTTCTTTTCCATCTAAATCTATTAGTCCATATTTTCCATTCTTTTTAACTCTTAATATTCCTTCTTCCAACCATATATTGTTGTTGTTATCAAAATTTTCTAATACTTCTATTTGTTCATAATCCGTAAAAATTTCTTCGTTTTTACTATTTAATGCTTTTGTTTCATATTCTCCTGTTTCTTCATTTATATTATACATGCAAAGAAATATATCCTTAGTTTTGTCTGGTATTATTATCATTTCTTGATATGATGGCTCTATTACTATATTGCCTTCTTGATTTATTACTCCCCATTTATTTGATGCATATAATGCAAAATATTCATAATTTTCATTTGTAGCTTCTGTACTACTAAAAACTCCTTTTATTATAAATATGAACATTACTATTACTACTATTGCTATAATTACTGCAAAAACTTTTTGATAATTTAATTGTCCTTCTGTTTCATATCTTTTACCTTTCCCCATCTTGACCTCCGAAATTGATTTCTATTTTTTTGTCATTTTGCAAACCATTATGCTCATATCATCTTTTGCTATTCCATAATTGTTATCTATAGCTTCGTTTAATATGATGTCTGAAATTTTTTGAGGGTTTTCTGTTTCTATATCTTCTAACATATATTTAACCCATAATTCTTTATTTTTATATTCTACATTAGAATCTATTATTCCATCACTACACATTACTAATATATCATTATTTTCTATGTCTTTATCATATGTTGTTAAATTAATCTCTTTTAATATTCCTGCTGGTAAACTTAAAGATTTTACTATTTGCACTCTTTTTTTATTCTTTATATATGTTGGACTTGCTCCATTTTTTATGAATTCTATTTTTCCATTATATAAATCTATTATTGCTATATCTAATGTTGCAAATATTTCTTCATTTGTATTCATAATGGTTGTATTTATTAAATCTATTGAAGTATTTTTATCAAAGCCTGTTAATAATAATCTTTCTAACATTTTTATAGCTATTTGACTACTCTTTCTCGCTTCTGTACCAGATCCCATTCCATCACTTAATGCGATTAAATATTTCCCATCACTTAATCTTATTTGTAATATAGTGTCCCCTGATACTGGACTATCTTTTTTTATTTTAGTTGCTTGTCCTATTTGTAAAATATATTTATCCTCTGATATATAACTAAATATTCTGTTTTCTCTTCGTCTTTGTTTTTTCATTTTTGATTCATTTAGCATTAATTTTTCGTTAATAACTTTTTCTAGAACTTTTTGAATTTTATCTATATCTGTATTTTCTGATATTTTACTTTCTTCTTTTAAATATACATCTATTAAATACCTATTTTCTTTCTTAGTGATTTCTATATCTTGTACAATTATATTTTTTTGTTCTAGCATAGCAATTGCTTGTTTTTTTTCATCAATGTAGTCTTTTTCCTTTTTTATTTCTTCTTCCATTTTTACAGCTATGCTTGATATAGCTTTTGAAACCCCATCCAATTGTGCTTGTACATTTTTTTTGCTAGTTTTAACTTTTTCTTCCCAAATAAAATTTGTTTTACTTGTCTTATATGCATCATTGATTGCTTTAACTACTTTATTTATTTGTTCTTGTATTTTTATATTTGTTTTTTCATTTTCATATATTATATAATTATTAAATTTTTCAAATATTTTTATTAAATCTTGTGCACTTATTTCTTGTTTTTCTACTAATGATTCAAATATTTCAGATATAATTGGGCTTTCTGTTTGTAGTAAATCTTCATATAATAAATTATCTTCTAATCCTTCCAAATTATTTAACAATTCTTTTATGAATTCTTGCTTATTTTTTTGAACAAAATCTAATAAAGTGTTTCCATTTTCTTCGGTTTCCGTATATGTTTCTGCTATATCTTTTATTGTTTCAGAAACCATATTTAATTGTGTTATTGTTTCATTACTTGTGTCTAGCGCTCTTTTATTATATTCTGGTAATAATATATCTTGTTGATTAAATTCTTCAATTGTAATTCCCATCCATTTTGGCATTGCTAGCAATCCTAATGATGCAATTAATACTTCTTTAAATATGATTAGATTTGATTCATTCCCCTGTGAAGCATATATTAATATTAAATTTCCTAATAAAAAGCCTAATATTACGCCTATCTTTCCAAGTCTATTAAGCATACCCGCAATCATCCCTGATATAGCATACACCGCTATTATTTGAGGGTTGTACTGTGCTATAATTCCTAATGTAACACCTATTGTTACACCTGATGTTGTACCAATTAAAATTCCGTTTTTCCACCCCAATATTAAAACTATTAAAATGCATAATATATTTCTTATTGATAAGCCTAAAATAGAAATTTCGCCTAATGATGATATTCCAATGGATAATAATAAACTTGCACCTATAACCTCTTCTATAGAAAAAGCATTTTTCTCTGTTATTCCTTTTATTACAGATATAGAATTAACAAATATCTTATAAAATACTACTGAAAACACTGCTAATGTTATATTTAACAGTAATTCTCCTATTGTAAATTTTGTTAATATTAATTTAGCAGCCATTATAATTATTATACTCATAAAAATATGGCCTGCTATCTGCATTTGTTCATTTTTATATTCATCATTTTCTTTTGGGGGTTTTACACTTATTAGTACTAATAACATTATTATAATTATTGTATAATTTAATACTCCTGTTATTCCAGTTCCAACTAAATTACCTAATAATCCTGCTACTACAATACCAATAGCAGGTACTCCCCCTGCTAAACTTGCTCCTACTATTGCAATACTAAATGGCGAAACTTCTTGTCCCATTCCAATTGTTGATACCATAAAGGATATTATATATATTATTACATTGTTTATATTAGCTAAATTTTTAAGTGATTTCATTATTGCGCTATTTTTTGACATCCTTACCACCTCATAACTTTTTTATAGCAATAATTTTAATTCTTTTTTCTTGTGTTTTTTGTCTTTTTTGGTACTCTACTACAAAAAAGTTTTTTACATTTTGTGATATATATTTTTTATTTTTTTGGTTTTCTTCTATTTTACCGTTTATATTTTATTATAGTTTGTCAAAAATTACAAGGTTTTAAGGGAATTTTATTTAACATTTTAAAGTTTTTTTCATATTATATTTAATAATGAATAAATTGTTTAGAGGTGATTTTATGTCTGATAAAATGGATGACCTATTTAATAATGTAAAAAAAATGGTTGATAGTGGAAATATACCTGATGACATCAAAAAAGTGATGAATAATTTACAAAATTCTTCAAATTCTAATAATAATGATATTAACAATATTTTAAATCAGGTCTCACCAGATATGATTAATAATTTAAATAATATGCTAAATAGTAATACTCAGTCAAATCAATCTTTCAATAATTCAAACAATATGAATATAGATATGAACACTATTCTGAAAATGAAAAATATTATGGATAATATGAACAAAAAAGATGATCCTCGCGCTAATTTATTACACTCTTTAAAACCATATTTAAGGGATTCTAGAAAAGATAAACTTGATCAATATGTGAATTTATTAAATATTTCTAAAATTGCTGATATTATGAATAATAATAAGGAGAATAAAAATGAATAGATTTCCTAAATATGGTTTTCCTTTTCCATATTTTAATCCATATAGAAACAATAATTTTTATACTAATCAATATTCTCAATTTTCAAATGTTAATTCTAATTGTAATAATATAACTTCGCATAAAAAGAAATATGAGGATGAGGTTTGGTTGGAATTATTTGGTATTAAATTATATTTCGATGATGTCCTTATTTTGAGCCTTTTATTTTTCTTATATAAAGAAAATGTTAAAGATGAAGGATTATTCCTTGCTTTAGTTTTACTTCTTATAAGTTAACAATTTTTTAAGGAGGCTTTTGCAATAAAACCTCCTTTTATATTTTACTCTATTATGATTTGGTCATCTTTTACATAAATATATACATGTTCATATACTTGTTCATTTTTATCTATCTCTTTTACGATGTTTGATATTCTTAATTGTACTGCATCTAGTGTACTAGTCGCTATAATTGCTTCTTTATTTCCTTTAGCTCCTGCATGTGCTAATCCTCTAAGCGTTCCTATTATTACTATATTATCACCAGCTATAACTTCTGCTCCTGAATTCACATCTCCTATTATTACTATGCTTCCTTCTACTTCTATTTTTTGTCCTGAACGTAATGAACCTTTATGATAAATCGTTTCTGATGTTGCGACATCTTTTTTATAGCTTCTTGTTATACTATGTAATCCTAAACTTGTTGGTGTATCAAATCTTACTTTTACATTAATTTCTTTTTTTATTAGACTTTCTATTTCTTCTATTTCGCTATTTTTTAAAATTTTCCCTGTCACTCTTATCGGAGTTTTTGAATCCTGATATAACTTTTTTAATTCTAATAATTTTATAGCTAATTCCTTTGTTATATCAGATTGTTCGGCATTATCATCTATTTTAATTACTATTTCATCAGTTCTTAAATTAATACTAACACAATTCATTTTCAATTCTCCCTTTTTACGTTTAAATACTTTATATTATCTGCTTTCTTCTGTATATGGAATTGCTTGTGTATTTTCATTTACTTCATTTGTTTGATTCATTCCAAAATATTGAACAAGGATATCTCTTACTACTTCTGCTGAATAATTACCATGAGCTCCTCCTTCTATCATAACTACAACTGCAACTTCCGGATTTTCAAATGGTGCAAAACAAACAAACCATGCATTTACTGTTGAGCCGGTTTCTGCAGATCCTGTTTTTCCTGCAATTTCTACATTAAAATTTTTAAATATATTATATGCTGTTCCTCCAACTTCTTCTGTAACCATTCTCATTCCTTGTTTAGCTACTTCTATACTTTCTTGACTTACTTCAATATCATCTTCATAATTTTCTATTTCTAAATTTTCTTTCACATAATTTTCATATTCTTCTCTTGGCACCTCTATACCATCTGCTTTTAATATTGTCTTAATTATTGTTGGGTTAATTTCTTTCCCTCCGTTAGCTATCATTGATATATATTTTGCTATTTGCATTGGTGTAAAATCATTATAACTTTGTCCAATCGCTGCTGAAAGTGTATCTCCTGGATACCAACTTTCTCCATTATTTTTTTCGGCTTTTGTTTCTTTACTAGCAACAGACCCTTCTTTTTCACTTGGCAATTCTATTCCCGTCTTTCTTCCTAACCCAAAATGTAATGCATACTTGGCAAGTGTATCAATTCCTAATCTATCTCCTGTTTCATAAAAGAAATAATTACAAGAATGTTGTAATGCTTGTGTAACATTTATCCATCCATGCCCTCTATGATAATCTGTATAATACCAACAATTCCATGTTTCACCATATTTTTTATATACCCCTATATCATTAATTTTTTCTTTCGTTGTTATTACTCCTGATTCTAGTCCTGCAATCGCAGTTATCATTTTAAATACTGATCCTGGTGCATATGATGATTGTATTGTCTTATTTAATAGTGGATATGCTGGATTATCTCTAAGCGAATTCCATGTTTCTGTATCTATTCCTCCAACAAACCATTCAGGTTCATATGTTGGATAACTAGCTGCCGCTAATACTTCTCCTGTATTTACATTCATTACAACTGCCGAACCACTCTGTGTATCATATGTTTCTGCAAAACCACCTTCCCTAATTTTCTTTATGCAATTTTCTAATGCTGTTTCTGTTACTTGTTGCAAATTAGAATCTATTGTTAGTACAATATCATTTCCTGCTATTGCTGCTTCGCTCACATATTCTCCAGTAATAGTTCCATCAACCGCCATATCTACCTGTTTTGTTCCATCTGTTCCTTTTAAATATTTTTCAAATATGTATTCAACTCCTGTTTTCCCTACAACATCATCACTATCATATATATCTTTATTTTTGTTGTATTCTTCTTCACTAATTTTTCCTGTATAACCTAATACATGTGCAGCCAAACTTCCATGTGCATATGTTCTTACTGTATCTGTTTTTATACTAATTCCTGGAAATTCACTATTTCTTTCACTTATTTGCGCTACTATTTCATTACATACATCTTCTGATATAGTTATTGATTTCGTTGCACTATATCCTGTTGTACTTATTTTATATCTCATCACTAATATTTTTCTTATTTCTTCTATGTTTTCATTTGTAATACTATATTTATCCTTAAACTTATAAAATGCTTGTTCTGCACTTGCATTATCTTCTATTTTATATTTTGTTTTCCACTTTGCAAGTTCATCGCCATCTATTGTAAATTCAAATGGATTAATTTTTATTGGAAATGTATCTGAATATTTGGCTCCATATTGATCTAATAAATTAACTAATTTTAGAAGCGCAGAATTTAATTCTTCGTCAGGCACATTGGTTTTATATAATTCTACTGTATTTTTAGTTCTTACTCCTGCCAATTCATTTCCTGCTCTATCTAATATTGATCCTCTTGAGGCTTCTATTGAACTTACCCTTGATAGCCTTGTATTAGATTGTTCCCTATATGTTTCACCATTTACAATTTGTAAATTAAATAATTGAAAAATTAATATTATACCTATTAGATATACAAAAATAGTTATTATATTAAATCTTAAATTTACTCTTTGATTTTCTTCTTCTCCCCAAGTATTTTCTCTATCAAAGCTTATTCTATTATTCAAATTTTCACCTTCTTTTAAAAATATCTTGTTAAAATTTTGTCACCTTTTATTTCGTTTTCTATCTCATATCCTGTTGTTTTCATTAATGGATATAAAATTACTATTAATAATAAATTATATAAAACTTCTATTAATAAAATTTTTATAAATTCGATTATTTCTATATTTATTCCAATAACAAGATATTGTATTATATATACTATAACTTCGTATATCACAGTACAAATGGCTCCCATAAACATTACAGTTATTCTACTATCTTTTGAAAAGTTTTTATCAAATATTCCTCCTAATAATCCTATTACTGCCAAAGCTATTGATGTTATACCCATTTTCTTTCCAATCCAAATATCTATAAATATTCCATATATTATTCCATATATTATTCCATAACTTCTTCCCATGTATAATCCAATATATAACATCAAAATTATAAATAAATTAGGCATTATTCCTGCTATTCTAAAATTTGTAAAAAACATTGCTTGTAATAAATATATAATTATAAAAAAAATAATTAATACTATATGTATAATAAATTTTTTCATATTTTACCTCTATTGATTTGTTATTACCAAAACTGTTTCTAATTTCTCAAAATCTACAGCTGTTTCAACTGTTGCATAAGTATCTGTCTTATTTGTTCCTTTTGTAATTTTTTTGATTTTTCCTATATGTATTCCTTTTACATATATTCCTCCTAATCCAGAAGTTTCTACACTATCTCCTTGGATAATATTTGCATTTGTTTCCATAACTGTTGCTTTTAAGTTTGAAGTATTGTCTATTGATCCTCTGCATATAATTGAGTCCCTTGTCGTGCTTGTTAAACAACTTGTAGCACTTGCACTATCAATTATTGTTTGTACTTTTGCTGTAGTCTCTGTTACTGATATAACATATCCTACTAATCCTTCATCTGCAATAACTGTCATCTTTTCTTGAATTCCATTTTTACTACCTATGTTAATTACTATTGTTTTTGAATAATTACTTATATCTCTAGATATTACTGTTCCTGGTACTGTTGTGTATTCTGAATACTTTTCAGCTAAATTTAATTGTTGTTTTAATTGTTCATTTTCATTTTTTATAATTTCATATTCTCTAAGTGTCAATTCTAATTCACTATTTCTAGTCTTTAATTCTTCATTTTCCTTTTTTAATTCTTCAACATTTTCAAAAAACTTTTCATTATTATTTATTTTGTTTTTTAAATATGTTAAACCATTTTCTATTGGTGATATAAGCATTGTTGCTATATTTTCTATCATAGATATATTATTTGAATTTGAGTTTGTAAAAATAACTAATAATATCAAAATTATTATTGTTATAATTACCCCTATTAATCCTCTACTTTTTTCTCTTTCCATTTATATCTTCCTATCTTCTTTTTCTAGAATTTGCCAATATTGTTTTTAATTTTTCTAAATCTTGTAACATTTTGCTTGTTCCTTTTACAACACAATCTAATGGTTCCTCTGCTATATATACTGGCATTCCTGTTTCTAAACTTATAAGCTTGTCTAAATTTTGTATTAATGCTCCTCCGCCAGATAAAACAATACCTTTTTCCATTATATCTGAAGCTAACTCAGGTGGAGTTTTTTCTAAAGTCGCTTTTACTAATTCTAAAATTTTGTTTATTGACTCTTGCATAGCTACTTCTATTTGTGTTGATGTTATTACTTCTGTTTTTGGTAATCCATCATTCAAACTTCTTCCTTTTATTTCCATTGACATTTCAGTCATTAGTGGCATTGCACATCCTAATTGCTTTTTAATTTGCTCAGCAGTTGATTCTCCTATTGCTAGATTAAACTCTTTTTTCACATAATTTATAATATCTTGATCTAATTCGTCTCCGGCAACTCTTAAAGAATTACTTATTACAATACCCCCTAATGATATAACAGCTATTTCTGTTGTTCCTCCTCCAATATCTACTATGATATTTCCACTAGGTTCTTCTATTTCCACTCCAGCTCCTATTGCTGCAGCCATAGGTTCTTCTATTAAATAAACTTCTCTCGCCCCTGCATGTAGAATTGTATCTTCAACTGCTCTTTCTTCAACTTCTGTTATACCAGATGGTACCCCCACAATAACTCTTGGTCTAATTACATTGTATTTTTTACATATTTTTCCTAATATATCCTTAACTAAAAGTTTTGTTGCAGTCAAATCTGCGATAACACCATCTTTTAATGGTTTTATCGCTTTTATTTCTTTTGGTGTTCTTCCCAACATTTCTTTCGCTTCAAATCCTGTTGCTATCACTTCTCCTGTTTTAACATCTATTGATATAACTGATGGCTCTCTTAAAATTATTCCTTTTCCTTTTACTGTTACTAATATATTTGCAGTTCCTAAATCTATTCCAATATCTTTAGATTTGAATGACAAAAAATTCATATTATTTCTTTCCTTTCATTTTATGCTCTTTGTGAAAAAATACTTATATAATTATTTTTTCCTATTACAATATGATCTAGTAATTGTATCCCAAGTATTTCAGATGCTTTTTCTACTTTTTTTGTAAACTCTATATCAGCATTACTTGGTGTTGGATCTCCACTTGGATGATTATGTATTAATATTATCTTAGCAGCTTCTACTTTTACTGCTTCATTTAATACCGATTTAATTGTTGTTACTACAAAATTACCACTACCTATTGCAATATCTTTTATTTTTAACAGATGATTTCTATTATCTAATATTGCTACTTTTAATATCTCTTGTTTTTCAAATCTCATTTTTTCTATTAGTATTTCAGCTATATCTTGTGGTTTTTTTATTTGCTTTTGCTTATAATTTGTTACTGTATTCATTCTTGATGCTATTTCACATACTGCTTTTATTTGTATTGCTTTTACTTTTCCAATTCCTTTTATTTTCATAAATTCTTCTACTGTTAGTTCTCTCAAAAAATTAAGATTATCTTTTTCTTGGTTATTGTTTAATTTTAATATTTTTTGTGCTAATCCTAATGCCGTTTCTTCTTTTGTTCCTGCTTTTATTATTATTGCTAGTAATTCTGCATTTGTTAGTGTTTTTTCTCCATATAGTTCCAACTTTTCATAAGGTCTTTCCGATTTTGGTAATTCTTTCATTTTTATTGGCAATTTTCTTTCCTCCGCTTCTTTATTGCCCCCTATAAACTTTTACCGTGCTAATATTATATATTGAATTTACTTTTTTTTCAAGTATTATATTACTTTTTATACATATATTTTTACTAATATTTATAATTAATTATTTTATTTTATATTCATAATTGGAAAAATTTACTTCTTTAATTATATTAAAATACATAGTATAATAAAATTATAACGGAGGTTTTAAATGAAATTTGAAAAAATAACTGATAAAAAAATAAAGATTACTCTTTCTTTTTATGATTTAGAATCAAATAATATTTCAATTAACACTGTTTTTTCTGATTCAAGTCATTCAGAAAAATTATTACAATCTCTACTTAATATAGCACAACAAGAAATAGGTTTTAAAACAGATGATTCTAAATTACTTGTAGAAATACTTTTTTCCTCTGACAAAACTTGTACTTTTACAATTACAAAATTAGTTGAAAAAGATTTAATTTTAAAAAATAATTTTGATTATTTTATTTTTGAATTTGATAATTTTGAAAATTTTATAAGTTTATGTTATTTTGTTAAAAATATGAATGATTTAGAGTTAAGTACTTTTTCTAATAATTTTTCCTTAACATTATATAATAATACATATTATTTACAAGCAATAGATATATATAGTTTCTATACTTTACTTGATTATATGAAACCTATTTTTTCTGAATTTGGAAAAAATGTTTCTAGTAATTTAAATCTTCACGGTATTTTAAATGAATATGGAAAAAAGATTTTCGAAAATAATGCATTTTTGCAGTGTATTAACAAATTTTAAAAGGCAGTTTTCAAACTGCCTTTTGTCTAATACACATAATATTGCGGATTATATGCTACTCCGTTTAATCTTATTTCTAAATGTAAGTGTGGTCCTGTAGAATTGCCTGTACTTCCAACAGCTGCTATTGCTTGTCCTTGTTCTACATATGTACCTGCTTGATAATATAATTTACTACAATGTCCATAATATGTTTCCAAACCATTTCCGTGATTGATAATTATTAAATATCCTAATGAGCCTTTATATCCTGAGAAAGTTATTGTTCCTGAAGCTGCAGCTTTTATTGGAGTCCCAGATTTAGTTGCTATATCTAGTCCAGTATGTGCTCCTGATCTAACACTACTTATTGATCCAAAACGTGATGTTATTATTCCAGATATTGGTCTTATAAAATTTGTTCCAATTGATACTTGTTGATAAGACATACCTGATTTTGTGCTTAATTTCCCTGTAGTAACTGGTTTTTTTACCACCTCAACTTTTTTCACATATAAATCTGCAACAGCTTTTTCTACTGTTGTAAAATCTTTTAATTCTGTTTCATATAATTCTAGAATAGATATATCATCAATATTGTTACTATTTTTTTCTTTTAATTGTTTTACAATTTCTTCTGCTGTTTGGAAATCTGAAACGTATGCTTTTTCTGTTTCACCCTCTAATATTGCATAATATTTATAATATGCTATCCCACTTTGTTTTACCATTTCATATATTTCATCATCATTTGTGACAATATTTCTTTTTAATAAACATAGTTTATATTCTGGCATATTATTTACTTGAACAAATGCTATATTACTGTTTTCTTCTTCTTCTCCATTTTCAATAAATGAATTTATTTTTGATTGTAATGCACTTTTGTCTTTACTATAGCCAACAAACTCTCCATTTATTGTTACACTATAAATTGGTTTAAAAAATAATGCTACTGCACATATTATTAGAAAAATAGATATAGCCACTAGTATTACAAATTTCATTGATTTTCTTGTAAATACTAATATATGTTTAACCATTATTTTCTCTCCTTTTTACATATTTTTTTATATTTTATATTATTTTATATTATTTTTTCAATTTTTCTTTTTGATATTATTACTCTTTTTTTCTCATTATATCGCCTTTTTGCTTGCTTATCTTTATTTTTTCTCCATTTTAAAAAGTCACTAATTTTATTAAATTAGTGACTTTGTTTAACCTTGTTGCAATTCAGTCTTTAATGTTTCTATCTCTGTTATTGTAGCTTTTTGTGCAGGTTTATAATAACCTTTTGCATTGGCTACTTTAAATAATTCATACTGAAAACTTTCATCATTATTTCTTATTTGTTGAAATGTTTGTCTTAATTGCATATTTTCTGTTTCAGATATTGCAGTTTGATATGCATTTAAATCTGATTTCACATTGCCTAATATATCGTTTACCATTGTTTTTTCATCCATTTATATCATTCCTCCTAATTAATTATTTAAAAAACTCATCAATTTTTGTTTTGTATTTAATGCATCTTGAGCTGCTTTCGTAAACATTTGTCTTATTTGAGCATCTTGAACTTGTCCTGAATACGTATTTAATTTTTGATATGCTGTTTCATGTGCTCCTATTAAATGTCTTAAATGTTGTAATTCTGATTGTGTTAAATTTGCCATTACTATCACCCTTTCTTAATTTTTATATTGATATTATGCACATATTTATACATTTTATTCCAAAAATAAAAGTATAACTACCAAAATATAAAATTCGATAGTTATACTAATACATTTATAATATTTCTAAATTTGCGAATTTCGCCATTAATCTTTTATGACCTACTTTATCAAAATTGATATCTACTTTTAAATCGTCTCCCTCTTCTTCTACATAATTAATAGTTCCTTCTCCAAATTTCTTATGATAAACTCTTGCACCTGATTGATATGCACTAAAATCTACATTTGAAGTTTCTACTTT
>CALXJW010000003.1 GCA_944388725.1 uncultured Clostridia bacterium
CTTCTGGTATATCATGAAAACATATAGCTATGGCTAAAGAATAACCTAATTTAATAGATGCATCAAATCCAGATCCTATTGCTAAACCTTCTGGAATATTATGTATTGCTAAACCTATACTAACTATAATTCCTGTTTTTAATAAACTAATTTCTTTTTCTTGTTTTTTTACTTTTTTACTAATTTTATTGTCTACAATAAAATCACAAAATATCATTATTACTATACCTAACAATATTCCAATTATACTTTGTGATAATTTACTTATTTCTAAAGCTTCTGGTATTAAATCAAAACATATAACTGCCATCATTAACCCTGCTGCAAAAGATAGTATAAAGCTTAAAAACTTATTAGATTTACTTTTTATTGTACAGCCTATAATTCCACCAATAGTTGTTCCTATTGTACCAAAAAACAATCCTAATGTTGTTGTACTTAATATTTCTTGCATATAAAAAACTCCTTTAAAACATATTTTATATAATAATATTTTAAAAGAGTTTTTTTATTACTTTTATTCTTCTTCTCCTTTTAATTTTTCAGCTCTATCTGCCGCTATTAAATTATCAATCATTTCATCTAAATCTCCATTCAAGAAATTTTCCATTTGAAATATACTCATTCCAATTCTGTGATCTGTTATTCTACCTTGAGGATAATTATATGTACGTATCTTTTCACTTCTATCTCCACTACCAACTTGTGTTTTTCTTGCATTTGCTATCTCTGAATCTTGTTTTTCTTTTTCTATATTATATAGTCTTGATCTTAACATTTTCATAGCATATTCTCTATTTTGTAATTGTGAACGTTCTGTTTGGCATTCTACAACAATTCCTGTTGGTTCATGTATAAGTCTTACGGCTGATGAGGTTTTATTAATATGTTGACCACCAGCCCCAGAAGCTCTAAATACTTCCATTTTTATATCAGCTGGATTTATTTCTATTTCTACATCTTCTACTACTGGAAGTACTGCAACCGTAGATGTTGAAGTATGTATCCTACCACTACTTTCTGTATCAGGTACTCTTTGTACTCTATGTACTCCACTTTCAAATTTTAATCTACTATATGCACCTTTTCCTGTAACCATAAAAGATACTTCTTTATATCCACCAAGTTCTGTTTCATTTTCATTTAATATTTCTATTTTCCAATGTTTTCTTTCTGCATACATTGAATACATTCTAAATAATGTTCCCGCAAATAATGCTGCTTCTTCTCCCCCAGCTCCTGCACGTATTTCACATATTATATTTTTATCATCATTAGGATCTTTAGGTATTAATAACATTTTTAGTTCTTCTTCTATTTGTGGAAGTTTTTCTTTAGCCTCATAATAGTCTATTTCCGCAAGCTCTTTTAATTCTTTATCTTGCATCATTTCTTGGGCATCTTCCATTCTTTGTTTTTCTTTTTTGTATTCTCTATATTTTTGTACAACTTCTTCTATTGAACTATGCTCTTTAATTAATTTTTGCCATTCAGCTTGATTAGCAATTATTTCGGGATTGCTTATATCCTTTGTTAATTCTTCATATCTTTTTTCTACTGCTTCTAATTTGTCAAACATAACTTTCATCCTTTCAATTTAAACTTTAAATATTATACTATATATTGGTATTTTTTTCAAGGGGAATTTGGGAACGGTTCATGATAAAAACATGATTTTTTTAATATTAATCGAACAATATACTAATACTAAAGTAATTGCTGGATTATATCTTAAGAATTTTCCACTTTTTTAGCTAATATATTAAATATTATTTCTATTTCTTTTGGAGCATTTAATCCTATTTAAAATCTTATTTTTTCAAGCTAGATTTATATTTTTCTTTTATTAGGTTAAGTGTATTTAGTGCAAATTTTTTGATAAATATTGACTTTTTTTTATATTTTTGATTAAATATTATTGTATGATAAAATATAAAATAATAAACAAGGAGAAAACAAATGAAAAAGAAAATAATAGGCATTATAATCGTAATGCTAATAATATTTATGTGCAATATGTCAAGTATTTATGCATATAATGAAAATTATAAAGTAAGTGATGATAAAAATCGATATGATGCTATTGCTTATACAAGTAATGGTGGTTATGTAGTAGTAGGGAATGCAAGCGATAGAAAATCAGCATATATATCGGTGTATAATTCTGATGGAAAAAAGATAAAAGAAAAAGCATACGGTGGACAATTTGATTACTTTTATTCAGTTATACAAACAAATGATAATAATTACATTGCAGTAGGACAAAAAAGTTCACGTTATTCTGATGCACTAATTGTGAAGTTTGATTCGGATTTAAATGTTATTTGGGAAAATAAATATACTAGTTCTAAATATGCAATATTTAACTCAGTTATTGAAACATCGGACGGAAATCTTGTTGCAGTAGGAACAGCAGATCAAATTAATGGTAATATTGCACCTGCAAAAGGATTAATAGTAAAATATGATAAAAATGGAAATCAATTATGGGCAAATACAATTGGTGGCACATCATATGATGTGTTTAGTTCTGTAGTTGAAACTTCAGATAATTGCTATGCCGTAGTAGGAACATTTAAATCGAAAGATTTAGAAAATCTTGAAATAAAAGATGAAGCAGATGCTGTTATTTTCAAATATAATAATGATGGTGAACTATTATGGAAAAAAACATATGGTGGTAATAGTTATGATGAATTTAATTCTATAATAAAAACTTCCGATGGTGGATATATTGCTGTTGGTAGTACTGCTTCAAATAATATTGAAGATATTACAGATAGTGCACAATGGAAATGTTTAATTGTTAAATATGATAAAAATTTTAATTTGTTATGGAATAGAGGGTACGGCTCTGGACATCAATCAGGATTTTTAGATGTTGTAGAATTACAAAATAATGACATTATTGCAGTGGGTGAAACATATAGTATTGCTCCAATTCAACATGGAATCATAATACAATATGATTCTAATGGAAATACAATTTCTACTGAAAGTACTTCACCAGAAGATAATGTGCAATATAGTTCTATTACTACAGGTGATAATAATTTTATAATTATAGAGACTAATCTTACGACTAACACGAGTAAAGTAATAAAATACAGCTATGATATAGAAAATAACGAAGAAATCGCAATTGAAAATATAAGTTTAAATAAAACAGAATTAAATATAACAGAAGGAGATAGTTATAATTTAATTGCTACAATTACACCTTCTGAAGCAACAAATAGAACTTTAACTTGGTCAAGCAATAATGAAAATGTCGCTAAAGTTGAAGATGGAAAAGTAACAGGACTTTCAGAAGGCACAGCAATTATTACTGTTACAACAAAAGATGGGAATTATTCCACAAGCTGTAGAGTAACTGTTTCAAAAAAATTAGATACATCAGATGATGTGAAAGGAGATACAGATAAAAAAGACACAACAATATCAACTGAAAAATTGCCACAAACAGGTGTTAGTATAGCACTAAAAATTAGTATTTTTAGTGTGATAATAATAGCATTATTATGTTATAAAAAATATTATAATTATAGAGATATAAAATAGGAGAAGGACATGAAGTCTTTCTTCTATTTATATGTTCGGTTCCTAATAAAATAATTTAAAAGGTGCATAATTAAAATTTATGATATAATGTTAGGCTAATCAAAATTTAATTATAGATGTATCTTGAAGAAAATAAGATTTTAAATAGGATTAAATGCTCCAAAAGAAATAGAAAGAATATTTAATATATTAGCTAAAAAAGACGAAAATTCTTAAGATATAATCCAACAATTACTTTAGTATTATATATTGGTTGATTAGTATTAAATAATCATGTTTTTATCACAAGTAACGGTTCCTCTTTTGTATATAAAAAAGAGAACCGTTCTCGAATTTAACATTTTATATTTTTATAAGATTAAATTTAATTTTTTCTTTATTTAGAATTTCTTCTTCCCTTTGGGTACAAGTTAATATGATTATTTGTCTATCATCATATTCTGAACTTAGATATTTTAAAATATTTTCTAATCTATTAGTATCAAAATAAGCAAAAGCTTCGTCTAAAATTATAGGAACTTTTTCGTTCGATATTTCATCTAACATTGCCAATCTTAAAGATAAATATAATTGATCTATTGTTCCTATACTTAATCTCTCTGCCGATACATAATTTCCATCATTTAATTCTACTGTTAAACCTTTTTCATCGTTAAAAAATAAATTATTGTATTTTCCATTTGTAATCTTAGAGATATTTTGTGATAATTTTTTTGTAAAAATAGGACTAACATTATTTTTCATTTTTTCATAAGCTCTTTCTAATAATTTCTTTGTAAGTTCAATACTATTATTCATTTTTTGTAGATTTTCATATTGTTCTTTTAATGAAATTAATTCTTCTTCTATTTTAGCTAAATCTTCTAATTGAGGTTCAATATTTTCTTTTCTTAAATCTAATTTGTTTATTTCAATTTTATCATTATTTATTTTATTTTCTATAAAATAAATTTCATCTTCTATTTTATTCAAATTAAATGAATAATTTATTTCATTTTTTTCAATTTTATTTGAATATTTATTTATTAATTTTTCTCTTTCTAAATTATTTTCAAAATCATTTTTTATTTTTATTTTATTTATTTCATTTAAAATTTCCTGAGAATTTTTTTCTATTATTTTTTCTTCGTTTTCCAAATTATTTTTTTCTAAATTTATCTTTTCTTTTTCAATATTATAATTTTTTTCAATGTTTTTTATTTTTTTATTTAATTTATTTTTCAAAAATATTGAACAAATTAAAAACATTGGTACTGTAAGAAGAAAAATATATTTAATTAATTTACTTTCTGTTGTTTTTGGAATAAATATTAGCCACAAAATATTAAGTAATAAAATTATTGTTCCTATTATTTTTATTTTTTTGTTTAATTTATTTTTTTCATTTTTATTATCAAATTTATTTTTAAAATTGTTTTTTTCATTAATTTTTTCTTCAACTGTTTTAATTTTATTTTTTATTTCAGTTATTTTATTTTTATTTTCTTCAATTATTTTTTCTTTTATTTTTATTTTTTCGTTTTCCAAATTATTTTTTTCTTTTATTTTTTTTATTTCTTTTAATAATTCATTTTTTGTTTTATTTTTTTCCAAATTATTTTTTATTTCATTTTTATTGTTTTCAATTTCGTATTTTAATTTATCATATTTTTTTAATTCGATAATTTTTTCTTCATTTTTTTCTATATTTTTTCTAATTATATTTATTGGTTTTTCCCTACTTCTTTCTGTTCCAATTTCATCCAATTGTTTTTTATTAAGTTTCTCCATTGCTTTTTTATACGAAATACTATCCTCGCCTGTCCCTAAGAGATTAGATATTTTTTGTATAAGGAGATTTTGCGTATCTCTTCCAATTTTTACCTCTTGTTGCATGGCAATTGATGTTGCTAAAAACATTTCTTCTGTTATCTGTGTTTGCTCATAAAAAAATTCACTTCCCTTATTTTTATCAATATTAAATTCTTTTGTTATTTCTTCCCCATTTTGATTAAATATTTTTGGATTTTTTTTATTAAATTGTCTAAATATTTCATATTTATTTTTATTATCTAATTCATATATTAATTTCCCTGAAAATTCTTCACTTTCCCATGGTTTATATTTTTCAAAATCAGATATATCTCTTCCTTTTTTATTTTTTGATGTTCCATATAATATATTTAATATGAATTTTAACAATGTCGATTTTCCACTTTCATTTTCTCCATAAATTATATTTATATTATTTGTTAAATTTATTTCTTTATTTTTTAGCTTCCCATATGCATTTACTTTAATTGAGTTAATTTTCAAAAATATCACTCCTTATCTAATATTTCCATGCCAATTTCTAATGCTTTTTCTATTGTTTGTTCATCATAATTTAGTTTTTTCATTTCTTCTATTACTTCTTTTACAAATAATCCTTTTAATGTATTTTCTTTTGAAATTTTTTCTACATCATAATTTGGTTTTGTTTGGTCTTTTATTTTTATTATTTTTTGGTTTAGTTCATATTTATATAAATCATAAATATTTATTTCAAAATTTCTTTTTCCAGATAAAATTATTTTATATAATTTATTTTCTGCTAATTCTATTTCATTTATTTTTTCTATTAGTTGTTCCACAGAATTTATTTCTGTACATTTTAATTCTGCTTCTACAAATTTTGTTTCATCTAATTCAATAAATTCTAATTCATTTTTATCTTTTTTTATTTCTCCTGTTATCATTCCGTGTTTACCAAGTTCATCAAATCCTAAAGATATAGTAGAACCTGGATATATTATTTTTCCATTTGGTATAAAATTATTTTTATGTATATGCCCTAGTGCAACATAGTCAAACCCTATTTTTTGTAATTGAGCACTACTTATTGGATTATAATCTTTTAAATCTGTTAAACAAGCATCTAATGTACCATGTACTAGAAATATATTTATTTTTTCTTTATTTTCTATTTTTATTTCTTCGAGATTCATTTTTGAGCAATAAAAATCATCAAATCCAAATCCATATATATTTACTTCTTCCAACTCCACTTTATCTATTTTAGATTTAAATATATAAACATTTTTATTCCAATTATAATTACAGTAATATGAATTTTTTAAATATGGATCATGATTTCCTGGTGATATAAATATTTTTGTATTCTCTATCTCTTTAAATAAATTATTTATATATTCTATTGTAGATTGTCTTATGTATTGTTGATCGTATAAATCTCCTGATATAAACAAAAATTCTATATCATTTTCTTTTATATAATTAATTACTTTTTTAAATATTTTTCTTTGTTCTAATCTTCTTTTTTCTCCTAAATTTCCTTTATCTGATAGTGTAGTAAATGGTGTATCAAAATGTATATCTGCTATATGTACAAATTTCATTTTTTTCTCCCTCTCTTATATATATTATAAATATTTATAATATTCTTTGTTTGTATATTCTATAATATATTTATATTTTTTTCAAGTTTTTAGCGAATATTTTTTCGCTTTTAGAATTATTTAATTAATTATTAAATTTACAATAAAATATTTTTAAAAAAAGAAAACACTTAAATTAGTGTTTTCTTACTTTGTTTTAACTTTTAAAGATATACTTTTTATTCATCATCTATAGGTCCAAACAATTCATCAAATTTTGCTTCCAATTCTTTTTGCAAATCATATGTATCTTCTTCTTCCTCAACTTGAGGAGTTACCTTTTTGCTTTCTTTTTCTACTGAAGTATTATCTTCAAATAAATCATCTATAGATTGTATTTCTTCAGATTGTTTTGATTCTATATTCTGTTTTACTTCATTGTTTTCTTTTTTTTCTTCTTTTGATGGTGTATCATCTTCAAATAAATCATCTAAGGATTCAACCTTTAAATTTTCTCTTTGTTTATCATTATTGTCTTCTGTCCATGGATTATATGGATTAAATTTTCTCCAATTTCCTCTTCGGATCTCTCCTATATCATTATGACTTATTTCTACTTTCGCTAAGTCATTAGACATCTTTTTATGTTTAAAATAATAAAATTTATTTGCTTTTACAGGTTTTATACCCTTTTCAAATATTATACATAAGTCATTATCCATTCTCCTAAGTTCATCAGGTGTCATTAATGCTCTTGCCATTACCTGGTCTGATGTACTTTGTCCTGTTTTAAAATATTTTCTATCCCTATTTATTGATATACTATCTCTTTCTATTGTTTTTTCACCTAATGCTTTTGAAAAATATTCTACTGTTTTATATGAGTTACTACCCAAAAATACATGTGTATCACAGTTACCTATGATTGTTTCATAAGATTTTTCATAAACAGCTTCTAATTGATCTAAGTTTTGTAATATTACACTAAATGATATCTTCCTACTTCTTGATGTTGATATTTTTTTATCAAAATCAGGGATTTTTCCTATATTAGCAAACTCATCTAATATAAAATATGTTGGTACTTTTAATTTTCCACCATTTCGATCAGCAAAGTCATACAATTGTTGTATCATTTGTGAGAAAAATATTGTTAATAAAAAGTCATATGCTGTATGTGTGTCTGAAGATATAACATATACTGCTGTTTTTTTACTACCTATTTCTTCAAAATTTATTGTGTCTGTTGATGTTAGTTCTGCAATTTCTTTAGAGTCAAATTTTCCTAATTTTGATTGTAAAGTACTTAATATAGAACTATATGTTTTCTCTGGCGCTATTTCTATTGACTTATAATTCATTCTTGCTGGATGGTCATATGGTAATTTACTTATTAATTCTGTTAATAAATTGCTTCCTCCATTAGAATTTGCTGCTCTTACTAGTTCTGCACAACTTGCTAAGTTTTGTTCTTCTTCCGGTCTTGTTGCCATTAAATAATATATTAATGCTTTTAATAACATTTCTGCAGAGTCATCCCAAAATGGTTCCGCAGTAGATCCTTCTGTTTTTTGTCCTTTTACTATGGTATTTGCAATAACATCTACATCTATCTCTGATGCAATATGCATTAATGGGTTATACCCATCACTATATTGTGGTCTAACTAAATTTAACACCTTAATATCATATCCATTTGCTTTTAAATATCCAGCAGTTCTATCATATAGCTCTCCCTTTGGGTCTGTAAAAACATATGACCCTAATAATTGGTATGCATTTGGTATTGAGTATGATGCTGATTTACCAGAACCTGAACCTCCGACTACTAACACATTGACGTTTCCTCTTTTATCTACTGGTAAATAATTATCTTCCGCTAATATTATTCCTTTTTTATTACTTAATATTTGATATTGCTCTCCATTTTTGCTCCAATCACTTGATCCATGTTCAAAATCTGTATATTCATTTTTAGGAGCAGACCTTGCAACTCCTACTATAAAAAATATTGCATAAATTATTGAAAATATTGCTAAATTTTTTATATATAATGACATATAACTTCTATTTACTAACTCTGCAAATCCTTTAGCAGGATTCGTTATAGTAGTTGTAAATATTTTTATGCCTTCTTCAAAGTTTTTCTGATCAGTTGCAACATTAAATCCTAAAGTTATAGGCACGATTAATACTATGGCTATAAATAACCATAGTATTCCAAATAATATAAAATATTTTTTATTTCTTCTTAAAGCTCCTTCTACTTTATAGTTCATATGTATCACCTTCTCTTTTGTTAATGCGTTATTTCTTCTTCTTTTCTCTTTGCTCTTTTTGGGTTTCCACCAGGATATGCTTTTATTGATAAAAATTCTCCTGCTGTCATTAAATTATCTCTGTCTATTTTTCCTTCTGCTATCAATTCTTTTTCTTGTCTTATTGACATTCCTGTTATTCTTGTTATATCTTTAATCCCTGCTGCCTTACCAATTTTTTTATTTACTGTGTGATTTCCCATAGTAAATTTGCCTCCTTATTATTTTTCATCACCAGGTCTTACTTCAAAAGCGAAATAAGATTTATATGGTTTTAATTTGCATCTTCCTTTAACTTTATTTTCTTTTTCATCAAAATAAAGTCTTGGTTTTATTTCTTCTGTAGTTTCAGGATCTATAACACATATGTCTCTTTTTAAGTTAGGTGTATAGTTAAAATCTTTAAATTCCTGTTCTTCTTCTGAATATAAAGTATTGAACTTAAATGGTGTTGGTTTTTTTGATATTCTTACTTCGTCATCAATTAGTATTCCTGTATTTATTACTACATTTTCTTTACCAAATGATAATATTACTAATTGATTTCCTTCTGGTTGTGGCTCGTCAATATAAAAGGTTTTTCTTTTAGTTTCTCCTCTAATTTCTTCACTAAATTCTAACCTCTCTACTGTATATTTTGGATATTGTTTTAAATATTCTTTTTCTGTTTTATTGATTTGATAAATTACTGTGTTTATTCCTTTTGGATCTGTTATACTAAAATGTTTTCCTTGTAACATATCCATTTTTTGCACCTCATTTCTATGATTTTAATCCATAGTTTATCTTATGTTTACGAACTCACATAATTAATTATACTAAAAATTCGTTGTTTTGTCAATAGTTTAAAGGGTTTTAAACATTTAGACTCTCCTTGGATTAAATTTTGATATTTCTTTTAATTTTTTAAACATATCTTTTTCTTCTTTTGTAAGTTTTTCTGGAACCACAATTTGGACTTGTACAATAAGATTTCCTCTTTCTCCATTTATATTTTTATATCCTTTATGTGGTATTTCTATCTTTTCTCCAGATTTTATTCCATTTGGTATATATATTTGTGTTTTTGTATCATCTATAGAGCGTACTTTTGCTTTAGTTCCTAAGGCTGCTTCCCATGGTGTTATTGGTATAATGGTATATAGGTTGTTTCCATTTAATGTATATTTTTTATTATTTTCTATGTTTATTTTTATATATAAATCTCCATTTTTTCCACCATTTTTTCCTTGCTTTCCTTGTCCAATTAATCTTATTTTTTCATCATTTTGTATTCCTTCTGGTATTTTTATTGTAATTGTTTTAGTTTTTCCGTCTACATCTTTTAAAGCTATTTTTTTATCTGCGCCATAAAATCCTTCTTCTATCTTTATATTTATTTCTGTTTCAATATCTTCGCCTCTTACAGGAGGTAGTTTACTTTGTTCTAATTCTTCTTTAATTTCATTATTCCCAAAAAACATATTTAGAAAATCTCCAGATGTTTTTTGTCTTGCCTTTCTTTCTCTACTTCTAACATTATAATTCCATGTTCTATCATATTTTCTTTTTAATGTTGTATTTGATAAAGTTCTATATGCTTCATTTATATCTTTTATTCTTTCTTCTGCTAATTTATTTCCAACATTTACATCTGGATGATATTTTTTTGCTTGTTTTCTATATGCTGATTTTATTTGTTCTATTGATACTTTGCTATTATCTAACTCTAATATTTTGTAATAATCCTTAAATTTCATTTGACATCCTCCCAAAAAATTGGTATTTGTATTATATCAATTTTTTGCCAAAAAATCTATAGTTTTTGACAAATTTCGTAAAATTTCATTCCGTTGGATGCCTTAACCAAAATCACATCTCCTTGTTTTGATTCTTCTCTTATTTTTTCTAAAATCTCTTCATTATTTTTTAAATAATAAGTTTTAATTTTGCCATTTTTTTCCTTTGTTTTTTGTATTATATGTTTTGAATTTTCTCCTGAACAAATTAAAATATCTATTTTGCTTTTAGAAACTGCTTCTCCAACTTTTTCGTGTAGCTCTTCTGAGTACTCTCCTAATTCAAACATATCTCCAAATACAGCAATTCTTCTATTCGCATTATAATTATCTAAATATTCTATACTTGCTTTCATTGATTCATAACTTGCATTATAACTATCATTTATAAGTATCGCTCCATTTGCTAATGTTCTTATATCCATTCTTTTTTTGGTTAATTCAAATTCTTTTATTCCTTTTTTAATTTTTTCATTTGCTATATTTAAAAACTTTCCAACTGCTACTGCACATAATGCATTATAAACAAAATGACTTCCTCCTACAGGTACTTCTATATTGATTTTTTCGTTTTCTATTTCTGCTGTAAACATACTATTTTCTGTTCCTAATATAATATCACTTGCATTAACTTCACTTTTATTTTCTATTCCATATGTATGTATTTCTATTTTATTTTTATTTTCTAAATACCATTTATGCAATAAGTCATTATCATTATTTATTATTATTTTAGGAATTTTCATTCCTTCTAATATCTCTAATTTTGCTTTTAATATATTTTCTCTTGAACCCAAATTTCCAATATGTGATGTTCCTATATTTGTTATTATAGCAATAGTAGGTTTTGCAATTTTTGTTAATAAACTAATTTCTCCAAAATGGTTCATTCCCATTTCTACAACAAGTGCTTCATGATCTCTTAGTTTTAATATCGTTAATGGCAAACCTATATTATTATTGTTATTTCCTTCTGTTTTTAGTGTATTATATTGTGTTTTTACAACACTTGCAATAATGTCTTTTGTACTAGTTTTCCCTACACTTCCGGTAATTGCAATAACTGGTATATTGTATAAACTTCTTTTATAGCTAGCAATTTTATATAGAGCTTCTAATGTATTTTGCACTTTAATAATTGTCTTATCTGAATATTTTTCTTGTTCCTCTAATGAAATTTCAACATTTTCAATTATTACAACATTTGCTCCATTTTCTAAAGCTTGCTTCCAAAATACACTTCCGTCAAATTTTTCTCCTTTTATGCCTATGTATACATCTCCTTTTTGTATTGTTCTTGTATCTTTTGAAAAGTTTTCACAAATTGTGCTTTTATCTCCTATAATTAATTCTCCATTAGTCACATTTAATATATCTTCAACTGTAATATTTTTCATATTTTTTACCTCCTAGTGTTTTTTCTATTATATTCTAAAACATTTTTATATGCAATAAAAATAAAAAAATACATCTCAAATTTATGAGATGTACTTAAATTAATAATTTTCAACAGCTCTATTTGCAATTTCTATTGCTTTTGAAACAATTTTCCCGCATGTTGTAGAAGGTACATTTTGCCAACTACCACCATCTTTTTTTACTTGTTCATATACTCCTAATTCTTTTGCTATTTCCTCTTTTAGTTTCTCAGACATTAACTTATGATTTGACATTATTTTATTCCTTTCAGTGATTGATTAAAAAAATTAATTAATTTTTTCATTATTATTATTTGCAATAATTATTTTTTTATTTTTGTAAATTTTTCCAGTTATTCTGTTAATGTTCCATTAGATGTGTTAGTTATTATTAATATATCTTCTTCTTTACCTGTTTGAGCATTTATATATGCTATAAAATCTATATCTTCTATTTTTCCTTTAAACTCATAACAAAATACCTCTGTATTCCATTCTGTTGGAATTATTGCTAGTTTTTCACTTGTTATTTGAACTTTATTACTCAAACTTTCTTTTGCTTGTTCTATACTAATTTTATCACTAGGTATTTGTCTTTCATAATGACAATTTAAATATCCTGTTGTTTCTAATCCTATAACTTCTGCATTATCTAATGCTATTTTTACTTTTATTAAATCTGGATACATTATTACATCGTTTTGGGTATAAGCATAATTTACAGTTATAAAACCTTCTTCTTTTAAATAATATGTTTGTTGCATATTATTAAATCCTTTTTGTGCCAAATATTCCTTTCCTTTTTCTATAGCTTCCTCTGGACTTATTTTTTCTTCTGTAACTTCTCTATTATAATTTAAATATACTACATGTCCACCTTTTTTTGAAATAGATATTCCTATTGTTTTTTCATCATTTGTCTCTATTTCAAACCTATATACTGGTATGTCTCCATTTTCTACATATCCATTGTTTTTAGTTTCTTTAATATTTTCTCCCCCTATAAATTCCTCTGCTTTTTTCTTTGCTGTTTCTTCATCAATATCTTCACCTGTTAAACCCTTTTTTTCTGAACTTGTAATATGTTCAGAAAATGCTCCATCATATATTAACCCAGTATATTCATGAAAATTTTCTTCTACAACATTAAAACTACTTACTTCCGCTATTTCAGCTCCTTCTGTATTTTTCATCAAATCATTCCAATTTAATGTGCCATTGTTTAATTCTAATGAAATTTCATTTAGTGTATTTGATAGGTCATTACTATAATTATATAGTTCATTTACTTTTTGAATATCTTCATCTGATAAATTTTCACCATCCATATTCTTTCTTGATAAAGAATAACTATATTCACTTACCTGATTTAAAAATTTGGCTGTATTTTCTAGTTCTTGACTTTCTATTGGTAACATTCCAACATAAGATTGTGCCAAATTTGCTTCTTTCCAAACATGCGTTAATATTTCCGCACCATGTTTTGATGATTTAGATACCATGGCTTTTGCTAAATATGTTTTTACATTTTGCACATAATCAACAACTTCATAAAACGCCATATTGTAATCATTTTCTTTTACAATTTGATATTGTTTGTTTTTATTATATAAATTGTATCCCAATATCCCTATAATAATTACTAATATTGCTGTCAAAGCAATCCACACTTTATTTTTTTGCATAATTTCCTCCTTATTTTTTATTATTTTGGCTTTTTTTAAGAAAAATATACCAACATTTTTGTTTTTATGATAAAATATAAAAAAATCTTAAGGGGAAATATTATATGAAAAAAGTAATTATATTTTATGCAGCTTATGGTGGTGGTCACTTATCAGCTGCTCGTTCAATAAAAGAAACAATTGAAAATAATTATAAAGATATTGATGTTATTTTAGTTGATTGCATGGAATATGTTAATAAAATGGTTAATAGAGTTACAACAAAAGCATATGCCGAAATGGCAAAAAAAGCACCACGTACTTGGGGAAGAGTTTATTGGCATTCACAAAAAGGTCCTTTAGCACATTTAAGTACAGCTTCTAATAAAGTTTTATCTATAAAATTAAATAAACTTTTAAAAGATTTTGAGCCTGATTTTATTATTTCAACACACCCATTTGGAACACAAATGTGTGCATATTTAAAAAAATTGGGTAAATTAAATGCAAAAATTGCAACTGTAATGACTGATTATGCGCCACATGACCAATGGCTTGTTTTTAATAAATATGTTGATTATTATTTTGTATCACATAATGGAATGAAGAAAAAATTACACGAAAAAGGTATACCAAATGAAAAAATATTTGCAACAGGTATTCCTCTTTCTAATAAGTTTTTATTAAAATATGATAAAGCACAAACATTGGAAAATTTTGGATTATCCCCAAACAAAAAAACTGTACTTTTCTTTGGTGGAGGAGAATTTGGATTAGGTAAAACACAAACATTTAAAATATTTAAATCTCTTGTAGAAAGTCACCAGGATATACAAACTGTAGCAATCTCTGGCAAAAATCCCAAAATGAAAGAAAATTTTCAAAATTTAGTAGATAGTTTAGATAAAAAAGATTGTGTAAAAATTCTTGAATATACAGATAAAATCCCTGAACTTATGAGTATATCTGATTTAGTTATTACAAAACCTGGTGGTTTAACAACAACAGAAAGTTTAGCCTCCGGATTACCTATTGTAGTTATAAATCCTATACCTGGTCAAGAAGAAGAAAATGCAGAATATCTTGAAAAAAATAAAGTTGCTATTTGGATTAGAAAAAATGATAATGTAGAACAAATACTAAATGATTTATTTTCTAATCCTAGCAAAATGCGTGAAATGAAAATTAGGGCAAGACTTATTTCCAAAAAGAATTCTACCAAAGATATTTGTAAAATTTTATTTGAAAATTAACATTAAAAAAGACACTTCATATTATATGGTGAGGTGTCTTTTATGGATTATAATAATTGTTCTGGTTATAATTTAGTTGGATTGGCTAGTTCTTTAGCGATTCTTATTAGCAAAGATTTCAATTCAGAAAATCTTGCTATTTTAGCTACTTTTATTACTGTTCTTGGCGACAATTTAGCATTATTAGCTGCTACAAAAGATTTATAATTCTCTTCTGCCTTCTAGTGCTTTTGTCAGTGTTATTTCATCTGTATATTCTAAATCTCCCCCAACAGGTATTCCATGTGCTATTCTTGAAACTTTTATTCCTAATGGTTTGATTAACTTTGATAAATACATGGCTGTTGCTTCACCTTCGACTCTAGGGTTTGTAGCAAGTATTACTTCTTTTACTTGTCCATCCATTAGTCTTGAAAGTAATTCTTTTATTTTTATATCATCTGGTCCTATCCCATTCATAGGTGATATTGAGCCATGTAAAACATGATATACTCCTTTAAATTCATGTGTTCTTTCCATTGCAATTATATCTCTTACATCTTCTACTACACATATTTCACTTTGATCTCTTTTAGGGTTTGCACATATTGGGCATGGATCTGTATCTGAAATATTATAACATTTACTACAATATTTTAAGTTCCTTTTTGCATTTACTATTGAATCAACAAATTCTTTTGTTTCTTCTTCAGATGCATTTAATATATAAAATGCAAGTCTTGCTGCTGTTTTATTACCTATACTAGGTAATTTTTCAAAACTTTGTATTAATTTTTCTATTGATGGTGAATAATATGACATTTTTTTCTCCTTCTTTACTAAACATAGACATTGTTAATAGCAACTTATGCCTATAACAATGTCTTTTTTACTTTACATTAATCCTGGAATATTATATTTTCCCATAGATGCTGCTTGTGCATCATCTACTTGTTTAAATGCTTGATTTATACAAGTTACTATTAAATCTTGTAGCATTTCTATATCGTCTGGATCTACTACATCTTTTTGTAATATTAATTCTTTTATTTCTTTTTGTCCTGTTACTTTTACTGTAACTGCTCCGCCTCCTGCTGATGCCTCAAATTCTTTTGCTGCAAGCTCTGTTTGTGTTTTTTCTAAATCTGCTTGCATTTTTTTTGCTTCTTTCATTAAATTATTGATGTTCATTCCACCAAATCCTCCCATTCCAGGGAATCCTCCTCTTTTTGACATTTCATTTTCCTCCTATTCTATTACATCAAATGGTATATCAAATCCACTAGCAAAATTTGATATTTCTTGTTCTTCTGTCAATTGTGTTTCTTGCTGTGGTTTTGTATCTATATATTTTATATTCATTTCTTTTCCACAAGCTATTGATACTTGATTAGAAATTTCTTTCATGTTTTCTGCTTTTTCTAGAACAGTCTTTCCAAATGGCGTTAATCCTTTTGGAAATTCAATTCCTATTGTCATATCATTTATTTCCACTGCTTCAGTATTTAATAAATTCGTATATAACATTATCTTGCCATTTTTTTTGAAATTATTTACAATTTCTTTCCAGTATTGGGCTGGTTTACTATTTCTGCCTATTCCTGCTATTGCATCTGTATTAATTGTTTTAGTTTTTTCTGTTTCATCTTTTGATGTCCTTCTTTCTGTTGTTACAGTTCTAGTTGTTCTTCCCAATGTTCTTAAATAATTTTCTATTTTATCCAGTCTTGCATATATATCACTATTTCCACTTGTTCCATCTGTGTTTGTATTTTGCATTTGTGATACTGTTTCAACTTCATTACTACATAATTTTATTATTCCTGCTTGAAATACTATCAGTCTTTGTGTTGAAGTTTTCATATCATTTTCTAATTTTGATAATTCATATATCAATTTTATTGCTCTCTCTTTTGTAACTTTTTCTGATAATTCTTTCAAGTTTTGAAAGTCTTGTTCATTATATATATCTAGTTTTTGATTTGTTTTTACCATTAAAATATCTTTAACATATTTTATAATTTCCCATAATAAATTATTTAAGTCTTTTCCTTCTTCTAGTACTTTTGTTATTGTTTCCATGGCTTTATCTATATTATATTCTATTATTGCTTCTGTAATACCATGTATATATGTTATTTTAGGTATTCCAACCAATTCTTTTATTTTATTTTCATCAATATTGTTTTCTCCATCTTGAACACATCTTTCTAATATTGATAATGCATCTCTCATTGCTCCTTCTGACAATGATGCTATTATATTTAATGCTTGTTTTGTTATTTCTATGTTACTTTCTTTACTAACAATTTCAAGCCTTTTTATTATATCTTCATTTGATATTCTTTTAAAATCGAATCTTTGACATCTTGATAAAATTGTAGCTGGTAATTTTTGTGGTTCAGTTGTTGCTAGTATAAATTTTACGTGTTCTGGTGGTTCCTCTAATGTTTTTAACAATGCATTAAATGCTCCTTGTGACAACATATGAACCTCATCTATAATATAAACTCTATATTTAGCTTTTGTAGGTAAAAAATTTACTTCTTCTCTTATTGAACGAATATCTTCTACACTGTTATTTGATGCAGCATCCATTTCTACAATATCTGTTAATGCTCCCGATAGTGCTCCTTTGCATATTTCACATTCATTACATGGTTCTCCATCTTTTGGATTCAAACAATTTATGGCTCTTGCTAATATTTTAGCAGCTGATGTCTTTCCTGTTCCTCTTCCTCCATTAAATAAATATGCATGTCCAACCCTATTAGCTATTATTTGATTTTTTAATGTTCTTGTTATATGCTCTTGCCCTACCATTTCTTCAAAGGTTTGTGGTCTAAATTTTCTATAAAGAGCTGTGTACCCCATAATTTCACATCCTTTATAATACATTTAAAAAATGGCGTGAGCTCTAATCTCTCTATGGAAAGCAATTCTCACATAAAAGTATCTACTTATTGCTGCTTCCTTCCGGACCTGACAAGGTTCATAGGCTTTTATTGAGTTTGCTCTCCATACAGAAATTAGTTCTCATACCATTGATATTATATACTGTATTAAACAATTTTGCAAGTGTTTTAGAGTTTCTTTTTAATTTTCTATTCTCTTAAAAATCACATCATTAAAATCTGTAATTTCTATTCCATTTGTTCCTTTTTCTATTACTTCTTTTGCTGGAATATTAATACTTACTTCTGCTTGATATTGTCTTTTTGTTGTTAATGTAATCGTTATATTAAAGGATATTGTTGCTTGTATATCTTCTTCTTTTATGTTTGTTAATTGTAATAATTTACTATGATCTATTTCATTATTTGAATTTGATATATATTGTGATAAATTGTTTATTGAATATCTAAATGCAACTATTCCTCCTTGGTTTGATATTTTTTGTTCTTTTATATTTGATTCTAATTCTCCACTATATGTTATTTCTGTTATTTCATTTTCCTGAGAATTTATAAACATTCTTTTTTCATCTGTAGTTGGTTTATATATTTTACTTTCTCCTTTATCACTATTTTTTATAAATTTTATATTATCTATTTTTACACTATCTATTATTTCTGTTTTTCCATATCCGGCATTTTTCTCAATATATATATATATGTCATTATTTTCATTAACATTAAAATTCCACATATCTTCTGTATCTTCTACTTCATTTCCTTCTACACTTTGTACAATTGAAATTTTTGTAAGTTTGAATGGCATATTGGTTTCGCCTTCTACTTGATATTTAAGCAAAAACATTCCCACAATAAATACAATTATAAATATTGTAGTAATAATTAATATTAAATGAACTATTTTTTTATTTGTATTTCTATACATATTTTTTCCTCCGTTCATTTTTTATTTTTTTAATTTTCGCAATTCTTTAAAAAAATCTTTTAATATTTTTTCACATTCTTTTTTTAATAGCCCTTTTTCTACTTCCACTTTATGGTTAAACTTGTAATCATTAAATAAATTCAAAACTGAACCTGCTGCTCCTGTTTTTTCATCATTTGCTCCTATATATATTTTTTTTATTCTTGAATTTATTATTGCTCCTGCACACATAGAACATGGCTCTAATGTTATATACATTTCGCAGTCTATTAATCTCCATGATTGTAATTTTTTGCTTGCTTTTTGTATCGCTAATATTTCTGCATGTTTTGTTGTATCTTTTTTTTCTTCTTTTTGATTATGTGCTCTTGCTATAATTTTTCCATTTTTTACAATTATTGCTCCTACTGGAACTTCTAGTTTTTTATATGCTTTTTCCGCTTCTTTTAATGCTTGTTTCATATAATATTCGTGTGTTTTTTCTTTTTCCATATATTCTCTCTTTCTTCATTTATATTCTATATCAATCCAAAAAAAATAGCAAGTGATTATTGCTATTTTTTTATATTTTGATTTATTACCATAATAATAAATTTTCATATTTCTTAATAATTTTTTATGTGTCTTACCTCTATGCTTGGTATTGTTATTTCATGAGGTAGTTCAAAAACATATTTAACAGTTTTTGCAACTTCTTCTGGCGTTAATCCGTTTTTCATTATTTCTCTAGGTAATTCATTATTTGCTCTTATATAAAAGTCTGTTTTAATTAATCCAGGACATACATCAGTTATTTTTATATTATTTCTTGCCAAATCATCTTGAATTGCTTTTCTAAAAGCATTTGTACTTTGTTTAGTAGCATTATATATTGGGAATGGTGGTTCACACATAACTCCACTTTGGGAATTAATGTTAATTATTTGTCCATAACCTTGTTTTTTCATTATAGGGAAAATACTTTTTATCATTGCTATAGTACCAAATACATTTGTGTCAATAACCTTTTTTATTCTTTCTAAGCTATTCATTTCATCAAATATAGGTTGTTCTAGTTTTGACATATCCCCAGAAATCCACATGCCTGCACAATTTATTAAACAATCTATTTTGTTATAATTTAGACTTATAACATTGATTATTTCTTTTATATTATCAACATTTGATAAATCACAAACATAATATTGTGAATTTGTATCTTTTGCAACATGTAATAAATTTTCTTTGTCTATATCTATTAAAATTAAGTTTTCTTGTTTTAAAATATTAGAAACTGCTTCACCTACACCGTTAGCGGCACCTGTTATAATTACATTTTTCATTTATAATACCTCCTATCATTTTTTTAATAATTTTTAATTTTAGGTCTTTCATTAATTTTTTAATTTTATTTTTAATTATAGTCATTTCTTCAAATATTCAATAATCTTTATTGTTTGCTTTTAGAATATGAGTTTTAATTTAAATAAATTTATCATTGGTGTGCCTAGGCGGACTCGAACCACCATCGGTCGCTTAGGAGGCGACTGCTCTATCCTGCTGAGCTATAAGCACATTTACTATATAATAACAGATTTATTTAATTTTGTAAATACACATCTTGACAAACATGTTATAATATTTTATATAAACTTTGAAAGGAATTTATTATGCAACAGATATTAAGTAAAATGCGAAAAGCAATTGAAGAATATAATATGATAGATGAAGGAGATAAAATTGCAGTGTGTCTTTCTGGCGGAAAAGATTCAATCACATTATTAAATGGCTTAAAAGCATTACAAAGATTTTATCCAAAACATTTTGAATTAATAGCAATTACAATTAATCCAGGTTTTGATTTTTTCGATACAGATTTTTTGCAAAAAACTTGTGATGAACTTAATATTCCTTTATTTATTGAAGAAAGTCATATTAAAGAAATTGTATTTGATATTAGGCAAGAAAAAAATCCTTGTTCTTTATGTGCAAATTTACGTAGAGGAATAATAAATAGTGTGGCCATTAGAGAAAATTGTAACAAAATCGCTTTAGGGCACAATAAAGATGATGTTTTAGAAACATTTTTATTAAATTTATTATATACGGGTAGTTTGTCTACGTTTGCACCTAAAAGCTATATGGATAGAAGTAAAATTACTTTAATACGACCTCTTATATTAGTTGATGAAAAAGATACTAAACGTTTTATTAAAAGAAATAATAAATCTATAATGAAAAAGGTTTGTCCAATGGATGGAATTTCAAAAAGAGAAACTATGAAAGAGCAAATATTTTTATGGCAAAAAGATATTCCTATGGTTAGAGCAAATATCTTTGGTGCAATTTCTAGAAATTTAGATGGATGGAAAAAATAGAAACTAGTTTTTTAACTAGTTTCTATTTTTAGTTTTATGCATTTCTAACTAAGCTTTCCATAGCTTGTTTTAATTCTTCTAATTTCTTTTCTGCATTTTCCATGGTATCTGCTTTGATTCCCATATATAGTTTAATTTTAGGCTCAGTTCCAGAAGGACGTACACAACACCAAGAATTATTTTCTAAATCATAATATAAAACATTTGATTTTGGAAGTCCTGTTTCTCTTGTTTCACCTGTTTCCATATTTTTTATTATATTTTTATCATAATCTCTAAATTCTAATACTTTATATTCTCCTATTTTATCTATATTTTTATTTCTCATTGCGGTCATCATTTCTTTAATCTTTTCAGCTCCATCCGCTCCTTCTAATACTATTGATACTTGCCCTTCTTTATAATATCCATATTTCTCATAAATATTAATCATTTGATCCCATAATGTTAAACCTTTAGATTTGTAATATGCAGCAGCTTCGCAAAGTGCCATAACAGCCCCCACTCCATCTTTATCTCTAGCATATGTGCCAATTAAGCATCCATAACTTTCTTCAAATCCAAATATATATTTTTTGTCATTTTTTTCTTCTGCTTTTCTCATTACTTCACCTATATATTTGAATCCTGTTAAAACTTCTACTAATTCTAAGTCATATTCTTTTGCAACAGCATCTGTTAAATTTGTTGATACTATTGTTTTTATTATCATTCCATTTTTAGGTAATATACCTTTTTCTTTCTTTTGAGAAATTTCATATTCTGCAATTAGTAATGCAGACATATTTCCTGTATAATTTTTATATTCTCCTGTTTTTGTATCTTTTGCATATATACCTAATCTATCTGAATCTGGATCTGTTGCTAAAACTACATCAGCATCTTTTTCTTTAGCAAGTTCTAATGCTAATTTAAATGCATTTGGATCTTCAGGGTTTGGATAACTTACTGTTGGGAAATTTCCATCAGGTTTTTCTTGTTCTGGTACAACATAAACATTTTCAAAACCTAATTCTTTTAATATTCTTTGTACCATTTCATTTCCAGCACCATGTAATGGTGTATATACAATTTTTAAATTCTTGCCTTGTTCTTTTATTATTTCAGGATTTAGTACACATTTCTTCAATTCTTCTATATATCTATCATCAATTTCTTTTCCTATTACATTGTACAACCCTTTTTCTTTTGCTTCTTCCTCTGATATTGTCTTAATTTCTGCATAATCTTTTATTGCTCTTACTTCTGTAATAATATCTTTATCATTTGGTGGAACTATTTGTGCTCCATCTTCCCAATATACTTTATATCCATTATATTTAGGTGGATTATGACTTGCTGTTATCATTACTCCTGCTGTAGCTTTTAATTCCCTAACCGCAAAAGATAATTCTGGAACAGGTCTTAAGTGGTCCATAATGTATGTTTTTATTCCATTCGCATTTAAGGTCAATGCTGTTAATTTACTAAATTCTGGAGACATTTTTCTTGAGTCATAACTAATAACCACACCTTTATCTTGTACACCTTTTTTAATTATAAAATTTGCTAATCCTTGTGTTGCTTTACCTACTGTGTATTTGTTCATTCTATTTGTTCCCATTCCAATTACTCCACGTAATCCTGCTGTCCCAAATTCTAATTCTTTATAGAATCTATCTTTTATCTCTTCTTCATTATCTTTTATGCTTAATAATTCTTTTTTTGTTTCTTCATCAAATGCTGGATTTTCACACCATTTTTTATATTCTTCTAAATAATTCATTTTTATCTTCCTTTCATTTTTATAATTTATTTTGTTTTTGCTCTTCTACACCTCCTATAAAACAAAAAAGCTACTGCTTAATACCAGTAGCTTTTATTTTAAACTTTATAAAATTTTTTATATAGCTCTCTTGCTGTTTCAGGGCTATCTGTTCCTGTAGCATTTTTTACAGGAGCAAATTCTTCTTCTCTTTTTACTCTTAGAATAGCCATATCATCTAATTCTCCAAAAGCATCAAATAAGAAAGCTTCAAATTTATATGCATTTGGTCCATCTGGTACAACTTTATTTCCATTTTTATCTATATATGTTGCTTTTTTGAAGGCTGTATGGTATGGAAGAGGTGTTCTTCCCATTCTTTCAACTGCATCTATATTAAATAAATTACATAATATATGAGATTCTCCATATATTAATTCTCCTCTTTCATCTGTGGCTTCTGCCATATCTTTAGATATCTCTGTATATTCTACAACAGAAGGTCTACCATTCTTTTTGCAGAAAACCCCTACTTTTTCCCCTGGATTTGCTTTTACTACAGATTTTCCTGCAGCTGTTACATGTTTTTGGATAGCGATTCCCATAAGTACTGGATCTACCATTTTTACTAAACAGTTATCCACTCCACCTATAAATATCCATTCTACACCTAATTCTCTCATTTTATTTGTCATTCCATTTTTTACAAGCGCTTCATATATTCCACCATGTCCATCTGCTGCTTCTTTTATTAACCCGTCTTCTCCTATTAATATTTTTCCTTCTGTATCTACCATTGGAAGCTCTCCTTGTTTAAAGAAAAATATATTTTTATCTTTTTCATAACCAAAAAATTTATGTTTTGCGAAAAAGTCAACTGTGTCATTATTGTTTTCTTCACTTGTCATTATAAACCATGGTATTGTAACATCATATTTTTTTCCTTGCTCTTTTAATGAGTCACTTAATAACTCAAATAAAGATTTGTGTGAATCTAGTCCTATATCAAATGTACCTTTTGGTCCATTATGCCCTAATCTTGTTCCTTGCCCTCCAGCCATTGTTACTGCAGCAAGTTTTCCACTTCTTATTGCTTTTTCTCCAGTTTCTTGAAAACTTTTATAATAACCATTTAATTTTTCTTTATCTAAATATTCTATCGGTGTAATTTGTGTTTCTGGTATTTGTACTTCTTTTTGAGAGTTTTGGTATAAACTATTTATTAATTCAAAATTTATATTTTCTATTTGATTTAATAATTTTTTTTGTTTTGATTCATCTAATTTGTCATATCCATTTAATAAATGCTCTTGTGAATATTTTTTTAAAGTTCTTTTGATTGCTTCCATTTTTTCCTCCATATGTATCTTCCTTTCTTACTGCTTTTAGTTATATACTATTTTTTGCTTTTTTTCAATAGTTTATACCAATTTTTTATTTTTTGTTATATCCTAGTGTATTTAAACTTTTATTATATCTACAAATAATTTCATTTATTTTATCTTTTATCTCTTCAAATTCATAGCAATCTACAATATCTTTACAATCTATATTATTATTTTTTATTTTACTATTTATTTTTTCAATATAATTTTGTTTTCCTATTATAATTATGTTTGAATTTTGTTTTAATTCCTTTTCACCTTTTTGCCATCCTAATTTTAATATCTTTAATTTTTCTTCATCTTTTAAATTCATTTTTGTAACTAATATCTCTATAGTTTGTGTTAAATCTTTTTCTGTTTGTATAATAATATCTTCATTATTTTTTAATTTTTCATTTATATATGGAACTAATATCATTTCTAAATGAAAATCACTTACATAAATACTATACATTTTTTCATTAACATTATTCTTAACAACCATTTCGTTCATTCCTTTCGATTGTTTTGGTCTTTTGTTTCTGGTAAATTTTACCATTATTTTAAAATTTTGTCAAGGCTATTATTTGTTTTTATAGAAGATTTTTTCGACAATGTATATTTTATTTTTTTTTGTTAATAATTATCTTAGAATTATTTTTTTTACATAAAAGTTTTATTTTTTATAAGGAGGAATTTATATGAAAAAAATCTCTTTTTTATTTAAGAATAATTATCTAAAACAAATTTCTATATTAACTTTTTTATTATTATTATTTATCTTTATTTCAGCTCACTCTTATGTTATTGCTGTATCAAATGATCTATCTGATTCTGTTTTTAGACTTCATGTAATAGCTAATAGTGACTCTGATGAAGATCAATCTTTAAAATTAAAAGTAAGAGATTCTTTAATAAATTATATGAACTCTATTAGTTCAGATTGCTCTACAAAAGAAGAAGCAATTGCTTCGGCTATGGAGCATCAAGAAGATTTTAAAAATATAGCAGAAAAAACAATATTAGAAAACGGTTATGATTATACTGTAAAAATTAATATAGACAATTTCTATTTTCCAACCAAAAATTATGGTGATATTTCCTTACCTGCTGGAAATTATGATGCTTTACGAGTTGAAATAGGAAAAGCGGAAGGTCAAAATTGGTGGTGTGTAATGTTTCCTTCTTTATGTTTCATTGATTTAAATAATGGTATTGTTGATAGTGACGCAAAAGAAAATCTTAAAAATAATTTAGAAGAAGAATCTTATGATGTAATTTCAGATAAAAGAAATACAGAAATACAATTCAAATTTAAATTAATAGAATTTTTTGCCAACAATAGTCTTTTTACAGCAAAACATTAGAATATCAAAAAAAATATTGTAATATTTGTTTTTTTATGATATATTTCTTAAGAAGATTATTTTTAAGGAGGAATTCTTTTGGAAAAACTAGTAATAACAGGTAAAACACATTTAAAAGGAGAAGTAACAATTAGCGGTGCAAAAAATGCTGCTGTAGCTATTCTCCCAGCAACTCTTTTAATTGACGGTATTTGTACCATAGATAATTTACCTAATATTAGCGATGTAAAAATGTCTTGTAAAATATTAGAAGATTTAGGAGCAAAAATAACATGGAATACTCCTAATGAAATTACTATAGATACAAGACATATTAATAAAACTGTTGCTTCTGAAGAATTAACAAGAAAATTCAGAGCATCATATTATATGATTGGAAGCATGCTTGGACGTAAAGGAGCTATAACTGTTGGTATGCCTGGGGGTTGTAAACTAGGTGCTAGGCCTATTGATCAACATATAAAAGGTTTTGAAGCTCTTGGTGCTACTGTTGAAGTTAGTCAAGGCAAAATTACTGCAACAGCTTCTGAATTAACAGGCACTTCTATTTATATGGACGTTGTTTCTGTCGGTGCGACTATTAATGTAATGTTAGCATCTGTTTTAGCAAAAGGAACAACAGTTATTGATAATGCTGCTAAGGAACCACATATTGTTGATGTAGCAAATTTCCTAAATACAATGGGCGCTGATATTAGAGGAGCCGGAACAGATGTTATAAAAATAAATGGTGTAGAAAAATTAACTGGGAATAGTACATATTCTATCGTACCTGATCAAATTGAAGCAGGAACATTTATGCTTGCTGCAGTTGCATCTCAAGGAGATATTTTAATAAAAAACTGTATATCAAAACATTTAGAATCTCTTACTGCCAAAATTATTGAAATTGGTGGACAAGTTGAAGATTATGGAGATAGTATTAGAGTAAAAATGGATAAACGACCTTCTAAAGCAACTATTAAAACACTTCCTTATCCTGGATTTCCTACTGACTTACAACCACAAATGGGTGTAACCCTTTCTATTGCGGAAGGAACAAGTAGAATTATTGAAAGTATTTGGGAATCTAGATTTCAATATACAGAAGAATTAAATAAAATGGGAGCACAAATTACTGCACAAGGAAAAACAGCCTTTTTTGAGGGAGTTTCTTCCCTTTATGGTTCTCCTGTTTATGCTTCAGATTTACGTGCTGGTGCAGCATTAATTATCGCTGGTATTATTGCAGAAGGAAAAACTGAAGTATATAATCTTGAACACATAGATAGAGGTTATGAAAATATTGAAGAAAAATTTAGAAAACTTGGTGCAAAAATTGAGAGAGTGGAAGAATAAACATTAGGAAGAAGAAAAAATATGCTAAACTTTTGTAGTTTATATAGTGGTAGCAGTGGTAATAGCCTATTTGTTGAAACAGAAAACACTAAAATTTTAGTTGATGCAGGTATGAGTTGTAAAAAAATTGAAGAAGCATTAACTTCTTTGGAAGTTGATCCTTCTTTAATTGATGCTATATTAATTACACATGAACATTCTGATCATATTAAAGGATTATCTACAATTTCAAAAAAATTTGATATTCCTGTTTTCTCTACTAAAGAAACATTTGAGGCAATGCCCACATGTACTGAAAAATTATTAAGTAAAAACATTAAATTTATTGAACCAACAACTAAATTTTGCATCAATGATTTAGAAATACTACCATTTAAAATTCCTCATGATGCAGCTAATCCATGTGGATTTAATATTATAAAAGATTCTAATCAAATAAGTATTGCTACAGACATTGGACATATGACCAATTCTATTTTGAAGCATCTTGAAAACAGTAATTTTATTTTACTAGAATCTAATTATGATACTGAAGTTTTAAAATGTTGCTCATATCCATTTAAATTAAAATCTCGTATTGCTGGAGCTACTGGTCATTTATCTAATACTATTGCAGGCAAAACAATTTCTTATCTTATACAAAATGGTAATTTAAAAACTGCCATGCTTGGTCATTTAAGTAAGGAAAGTAATTTTCCGGAATTAGCTTATAGAACAGTAATAGATGAAATGATTAGCTCTCATTATGAAAAGGATTCAATTAGTTTATCAGTTGCTAATAGAGATTACCCTTCTAAATTGATACAGTTATAATATATGGTATTGTAAAGGGAATAACTTTGAACAAATAAATGATATAATAGTAATAAGGTTTAGGGGGCCTGTTTTTTATTTAACATTTGATTTAAATTTTATATAATTAAATTTTTGTTCGATTTATGGGGAATTATATATTATTCCCTTTACAAGATTAAAAACTTTTTATTGAAATTAAATTTTTATGATTTTTAATTAAATTGATTAATTTTTATATCAATATAATACACCATTTTTTTCCAATTGTCAATAAAAACTTTTCGACAAAATCTGCCTTTTAATAGGCATTCTTTTATTTTTTTAAACAAATATTATATTACAGATTATTATGGCAGAAATCATTCCAACAATGTCTGCTATTAATGCTGCAAATAATACAAATCTAATATTTTTTATCTTTACACAACTTGAATAAACAGCAATTGTATATATCGTCGTCTCTGTTGATCCCATAATAACTGAAGCAAGCTTACCTACAAATGAATCTACCCCATTTTGTTGCATAATATCTGTGGCTATAGCTAAAGATGCACTTCCTGAAATTGGCCTTATTAAAGCTAATGGTATTATTTCTTTTGGAACATGAAAAATATTTATTATTGGAGATATTATATTTATAATAAAATCTAATATTCCTGAATTTCTTAAAAATCCAATTGCAAAAAATAATCCAACTAGTGTTGGTAAAATTTTAAAAACAATTTCAATCCCCTCTACCGCCCCTTTTAAAAAAATATCAAAAACATTTTTTCTTTCTTTTACACCATTCATTAATATTATAAATATTAATATTGGCATTGAAACTATAGAAACATAATTTATTATTTTCATTTTACATTCCCTTTTTTATTAATATTTTTGTAATTGTAATTCCTGCCAATGCTGCACATATTGTTGCAACCCATACAGGAAAAATAATTTCTGTAGGATTATCTGATTGTAAAGAGTTTCTTAATGATAATACTGTAGTTGGTATTATTTGTAAAGATGCTGTATTTAAAAGAATTAACATTATCATATTATCGCTTAATGTTTCTTTATGATTATTTTCTTTTTGTAATTCTTCTATTGCTTTTAAGCCCAGTGGAGTAGCAGCATTTCCTAATCCTAATATATTTGCAATAATATTCATTGTAATATCTTTACTTGCCTTATTTTCTGGTTCTAAATCTGGAAAAAGCTTTTTCATAATTGGTTTTAACACTTTATTTAAAAATCTTATGATATTTGTATTAACAGCAATTTCCATTAACCCGCTCCACAAACATGTCATTCCAAGTAAATTTATTGAAAATTTTACTGCATTATCTACAGAATCAAATATACTTTTATTAACATTTTCAATATTTCCAGACAAAATTGCATAAATAATTGATATAATTATAAATATTGGCCATAATACATTTAACATTTATTTTCCCTCTTATTGATTTATATTTATATATATTTTTTCTATGATTTTTTTATGAATTTTTATTTCATTTTTTTGTAAATTAATTGACCATTTTTGTTATTTATGCTATTATATATGTGAATTCGATTAAATGTTTAAGGAGGACTTGTTATGAAATCAACAGGAATTGTTAGAAAAGTTGATGAGCTAGGAAGAATTGTTATCCCAATAGAAATAAGAAATAAATTTGATATTTCTGAAAAAGATCCTATTGAAATATATGTTGATGGTTCATCAATAGTATTAAAAAAATATGAACCAAATTGCGTTTTTTGTGGAAACACAAAAAATTTAGTTACTTATAAAGATAAATTAATTTGTTCAAAATGTGCTCAACAAATTGCTGAATTAGAAAAAAAAGAAGAATAATAATAAATGAAGCAAACTAACTTAAAATTTATTAAGTACAGTTTACTTCATTTTTTTATTTTATAAAATGCATATATATTTCATTTTTATTAACATTTCTATCTTTAGCAATTTTTTTAATAATTTCTTTTTTTTCTAACCCCATATTTTTATAAAAATTAAAGTGTTCTTCTAGAGATAATTTATTTAAATCATTTTCTATTTTTTCTTCACTTTTATTTCCTTCTATTATTAAAATCATTTCTCCTTTTAAATTATCTATTTTTTTTAATATTTCTCCTATATCTTCTCTAATAAACTCTTCATGTATTTTTGTTAACTCTCGTGCTAATACAACCTTTCTATTTTTTAATATTTTTTGTAAATCTATTAATGTATTTTTCATTTTATGCGGAGCTTCATATAAAATAATTGTTCTTGATGATTTTTCTATCTGATTTAATTTTTCCTCTCTATTTTTTTTATTAGTTGGTAAAAAACCTAGAAAAGTAAATTCTTTTGTATCAATTCCAGAAGCTATTAATGCATTTATCATAGCACATGCTCCTGGAATAGGAATTATAGTAATTCCTTTTTTAATAGCTTTTTTTATTATTTCTTCTCCAGGATCACATATCCCTGGAGTTCCAGCATCAGAAACTAATGCTATATCTTCCCCATTCTCTAATTTTTCTAGTAATATATCACTTTTTATTTCTTCATTATGTCTATGGTAACTAATAAGAGGTTTTGAAATTTCATAATGATTTAAGAGTTTTAATGTTTGTCTTGTATCTTCTGCTGCTATTAATGAAACTTCTTTCAATATTCTTATTGCTCTCATCGTTATATCTTCTAAATTTCCAATCGGTGTTGCTACTATATATAATATTCCTTTCATTTTTATCATTCCTTTTTTATTTTTATTATATTATTATTTTATCATATTTTTTAATATTTTTAAAACATTAATTTATTTTTTTCATATTATATATAAATAACCATAAGTGAGTGTGATTATTATGAATAATTCTTTTTATAAACATAATTATCTATCTAATAATTCCAAAGATATTATTTTTTCGCCAAATAATTTAAAAAGAAATCAGGTAGATAATAAATTATCTTTTAAAACACTAAAGTGTAATACTTGCCAATCTTTAAATGATGTTGAATATTTTTTATGTAATTTTAGTACTTTTTTAAAATATATAAAGTTATATAATTTATTAAAATAATTAAATATTTTGTTATTAAGCTGTTAAAATTTTTAACAGCCTTTATTCATTTGTTCTTACATAAACATCTTTTAATTCTTCACATTCTTCCCCATTAATTAAAAATTTAACAGAAGTAATTTCTTTTAAGTTTGTAAGTGTATTTACAATACTATTTATAACTTTTAGCTTTTGTTCTTCATTTTCATAATTTAAAAATTCTTGTGATAAATTTATTTTAGTACATGAATTTTCTACTGTTACATCATGTACAATAGTTCCTTCTGGAATTAGTTTCTTTAGATTACTACTTTGAGGTCCTTTTACTAATAAATTTATTAGTTCTTTATAAGGATTTTCTATTAAATTTTTTGCATCTATTACTTTTATTTCTGTTTCTAACTCTCCTGTTTCGCTATTTTCAAAATATAATATTACTTTTGTTTGCCTCATTTGTTCTTCTGTTATTTCTTCTTGGGGTGTATAATCTTGATATTCATCTTCATTACTTTTTTCTATACTTACATTTTTATAAATATAGCCTCCAACTATAATAACTAATATTATTGTTATTATAAAAATAATTAATTTTTTTTTCTTTTTTTTCATTTTTACCTCCTTGTCTATTTATAATGATAATATTATACTCTTATATTTTTTAGAACAAAAAAAACAAACATTAATATCTCATTTTTTATTTTTTAATATTTTTTGTTAAAAAAAATATCTAAACTTATATTCTACATATAAGTTTAGATAAAATTTAAAATATTTTATTAAATATTTTTTGTATATTTTTATCTATATATCTATTTAATAATAATAATAAAATAATTAAAATTATATTTATTGCAATTATAGAAATTATAAAATTTATATTTTCAAAAATAGAAGAATAATATAGAATTATTAAAATAAAAATAATTGTAATAAAATATTTATATATCTTATTATTTCCTCCTTTTGCTATTGCTTCTTTATTGGTCCAATTTAAATTTGGTTTTTTACAGTCAATTAATAATAATAAAATATTATAGATAATATTTAAAATAAATGCTGTTATAAAGGTTATAAAATAATACCATATTGAAATTTTAGGCACCTTTGTAGATATAACAATTAAAACAGAAATTATCATTATAGCATTTAATATTATTGCCGGAATTATTTTTAATTTAAATTGTTTATTTAATGATAACGGAATATATTTCATAAATACAGCGTTTTTTCCCTCTTTTGAAATAGCTACTATAGCAAGATTATTAAATGTAGCTATTATTTGTATAGTAATTAAAACTGTACAAAATATTTGAATTTTTAATGAATTAATTTCAAATTCTTCTACGTTTATTTCTTGCACTAGCATTGGTGTTATAGTATTAATGATAATTAAGGCAATTATTAAAATACTAATAAAATTATAAATTAATTGTGTAAAGTAAGTATTATTTCTAAACAACGTCCTAATTTCATTTATAAGATAACTTTTCTTAGAATTATTTTTATTATATTTATATTTTTTATTTATATTATTGGTATTTTTCTTACAATTTGTTAATAAATTTTGATGATATGTTTTTTTACCTAATAAATAGAAAATACCAAATAAAACCCCTTCTATAAAAATGATTTTTGCTATATTTATGATATTGTTTATCCAGCTTTTTTCAGTTAATAATTTGATTATTGGATTTGTTATTAAAAAATAATTGTTTAGTTTTGATAATTTTTCATCTACTATTTCTATAGAAGTGGTTTGATGTATTAAACTTATATTGTCTTTAAAAACATAATATGTTATTGCAAAAAGGCAAGTTGTTAATATTATAATTATTAATGATTGTATAATATTTTCATTTTTAATATTTTTAAATAATTGCATTAATATTATAGTTATTATACCTATTATTAGAGTATACACAATTGGAAATATAGCTAATACAAAAATCATATACACTAAAAACCTAATCGTCCCTATAATAAACCACCAGTAAGTTAATAGTGGTATTAATAAAAATATTATTTCTGTTAAATACATTATTCCTATTACAGTAAATATTTTCGAACACAATATTTCTGTTGATTTAATTGGCAATGGTAGTATATATTCTATATCCTTTGAATAATATAATATATTACATAATATTATAATTATTTGAAAACACATAATAAACGCAACTATTGGTAAAAAAATTTTCAAAACTATTTCTGGATTATTTGCATTGCTCATATTTCCTATAATATAAACACTAATGTAGGTTATACAAAAAATTAGTACTACTAATACCCAAAAAATAGAAGATTTTTTATCTATTTTATTATTTTTTAATATATTTATTTTTTCTATATAATCCATAAAAAAGATTTTTGTTAGATTTTTTATTTTTTTATTTATCATTATTTGTTATCTCCATAAATAATTCTTCTAAAGATTTATCTTCTTCTAATTTTTGTTTCATTTCCTGTAGAGTTCCTACAAAAATTAATTCTCCTTTATTTATTATACCTATTCTATCACAAATTTTTTCTGCAACTTCTAAAATGTGCGTAGAAAAAAATACAGACTTATTTTCTTTTGTTAATTTTTTCATAATGTTTTTTAATTCATATGAAGCTTTAGGATCTAATCCAGTCATTGGCTCGTCTAAAATTAAATTATTTGGATTATGTAATAATGCTCCTACTATTGCTATTTTTTGTTTCATTCCATGGGAATAACTTTCTATTTTTTTGTTTAATACATCATTTATTTCAAATAATTTTGTTAAATTTTCAATTTGTATTTTTCTTTGTTTTTCATCAACTTCATATATATCTGCCATAAAATTTAAAAATTCTATTCCTTTTAATTTTAAAAACATTTCTGGATTATCTGGAACATACCCAAAACCTTTCTTGGCTTTTAATGGCTCTTTTTGTATACTATAATTATCTATAAAAATATCTCCTTCATCAATTCCTAATATACCTGTAATCATTTTTATTGTAGTTGTTTTACCAGCACCATTTAATCCTAAAAATCCAAATATTTCATTGTTATTTATTTTTAAATTAAGATTATTCACTACTTTTTTATTTTTCTCGTATGATTTTGTTACTTGTTTTATTTCTATCATTTTATCTCCTCACTTTTTGAAAATTATAACATAAAAAAACGATAAAATAAACCAATTTTATCGTTTTTTATGTTATTTATACTGAAAAAGATATTTCAAAATTCCTATTATCTAATAATTGTATTAATATTGTTACACTTTTTAAATTATCTGAAGAATTCTCTTTGTTTTTTAATCCTATTGTACATACATAAACATTTCCCTCTTGTTTATAAGAAAATTCTACAACTTCATTTATTTCATAGAAATTATTTTCTATAAATTTTTCAAATATAGATATATCACTAAAATTATTGTTTCTAAATGTTTCGTTTAGTTTATTGTATACATATTCATAATCTTTATTATTAATAGCTTCTATAACTTTTCCTACATTTAATGTTAATTTTGTTTCATCATTTCCTGAATCATATTTTTCTATGAATTCTGGCAAATCTAGTGTGTATGTATCTAGAATTACTGTATATTGCATAATAGATGATACATTGAAAATATAATTATTACCATATGAATCTATGCATATATACCTTTTCCCATTCTCTGTCTCTTCTATACTATATTTTGATAAACCAAAATTAGAAACTGTTCTATAGTATTCTTCATATTCTTCATAAGTACTGAAATCCGTATATTGTTTCCTAGCATTTTTACACATTTTTAACATTTTGCTTTGATTAGACTGAATATAATTTTGAAAATCTTCCATACTCTTAAATCTATTTTCTCTATATTCATCATTTAAAAACTCGTAGGCCTTTTCTATATCGTATAACATATTATTTAAGTAATCCTGAAAATATTTTTCTACTATATCTTGTTCCGAAAAATACTGATAACTTATAGTATTATAGCTATTATTTGTTATTTCTTTTTCATATTTTTCCGATGTTTCTATTGTTTCATTTATTTTACTATTAAATGTTTGCTCATCAATAGGTAAAATAGAAAATGATTTGTTTATATCATCTGTATTAACAATTAAATAGATATTTTTATTAGAATCCGTTCCTTTTACATAGTATGTCGAATAGGTTACCCCTGTGATGGAATACATTTGACTTGTTCTATAACTATTATTATATGTTGGTATCTTATCATATACATTTTGTTCATTAATACCATTTTCATTAATATATTGCTCATCTATTAATTTACATATAAGTGGATTCTGTTCAATTAGATATTTAATATATTTGTTAATACAACTGTCTACTGTAAAATATAAACTTTCAAATTTTAATTCTTCCGGTTTTTTCCCATTAATACTCTGAGCTGGATTATCCAGTGTATTAAGAAATTTTTCTTGTTCTTCTTTTAAAATATTACTTTCTTGATAATTATTTTGATTTTTAATCATAAAAATTAAAATAATTATTATAGCTGATATTATTATAAGTACTATCGTTCCAATGATTAATATAAATTTCTTGCTTTTATTCATATTGAGTTCTCCTATCATTTATTTATTTATACTAAAATAACCATATATTAATGAAGAATTAATAGAATATGATGTTGTAGCAACCCAACTATTACTCCAATTAGTCGCCCCTTCGCTATAACCTGTATTTCCTTCTACTGTATAAACTCTTGAACCATCACATGATGTAACTATTCCAGTATGATAAGATGTAATACCATTATTATCTGTAAAAAATATTATATCTCCTGATTCTGGTATATATCCAGTACTTTTATCAATAAATTCTCCTCTTGATTTTAAATTCCTAACCTCAGTTGTACATCCAAAATATACTTCATTTAATGCATCAGGTATTAATCCGCAATTATCATAACAGTAACTTACAAACATTGCACACCAATCTGCCTCAATAAAATTCACTCCAGTACTAGATGTATAACTTGTAAATATTGCATGGTTTTGTCCCACAAATTGCAATGCAAATTCCGCAACATTAGATCCCCCTACAAGTTCAGTTCCATCATTTAATATATATCTGCCTTCAGTGAATAGAAGCCAATTTTTTTGTTTTCTACTAGATGAATCATCGAAGAAATGTACATAACTACCACCTGCGGTTTCAGCTTGTGCTTTTTCTTTAAACTCTTGTACTTTTCCTGCTTGATATAAATTATTGTATAAATTAGCAATGTTATTTTCTCCACTTATATACTGTCCGCAATTTCCATATTGATATGCCACATTTACTAATGCGTCTAATTCATAATTTTTTAAGTCTGCCCCTTTTTCTGACATCATATCCTTAATAAGTTGTTTCTTATCATTAATTATCTTGTCAAATATTCTTTCTATAATCTCTACATCTATAGTTACTTCCTGCCCATTTTCATAGTTATTTACTAGTGTTTGCAAATCTATTCCATCTTCTGCAAAATATTGAGCATTGTTTAATTGTCCTTTTTTATTTCTAACCATAATTCCATATGAAAAATTCAAACATCCATCTACACTTGTATAATACATTTTATATTTACTTTTATCTTGAGTTACATATGTTTCAACATTAACATAATCTCCCAATTCTCCATTCATATATTTTCTTAATGCATCATTTTCATAACTTTTTAGTAATTCTTTCAATTTGTTACTATTTATACTTACATTGTTCAAACTGCTTGGTTCAAATATACTAAAATCAAATGTCAAACTTGTATCATCCGGGTTTTTGGCTTTATTTATTAGATATTGAGTTAATTCTACCATATTAGCCGTATTCGAATTTGCAGAAAGTATATCACATAACCATATAACATTTATTGGAGTAAATAACATGGTTCTTGCATTATCATCGGCTCTTAATAATTTAACAAAATTTTGGTCTGAATTTGGATCAATATC
>CALXJW010000004.1 GCA_944388725.1 uncultured Clostridia bacterium
TCTTTATACCAATTAACCTTTATATTACATTCTCTAGCAACTGCACCATCATCGCTAATATATTCTTCAAATGAACTTATCTTTTTATTTTTTGAATTCATTAGAGTTACTTTTACTTTAGTTCTACCAAATGGCCATTCTGGTTCTCCAACCGCCTGAAATATAATTTTATATTTATTTTCTTCGTTTACAAATTCTGTAACATCAGTAATTCTAAACTTTGTTATATAGACAAATATTGCGATTAGTATAATTATTGTAATAAAAATAAGTAAAAATATTTTTAATAAAATTTTTCCTAACAATTTCATTCTTAACCTCCAATAAATCTTTTACACAAAAGCTATTTTTTTAGTTTTAATTTGAATATGTATAATCCATTATATGTCCACCAATAATTTCTCCTGTTGTACAATCTACAAAATAACTATATTTTCCTTCTGTATATCTTTTTACAACATCATCAAAATTATCTTCATATGTGATAACAACCACCCAAGCATTTCTTACTTTATCTTCTACTTGATAATAATTTTTCTCTTCGATTGGATAATTTTCTGTCTGTGTAGGTGCATAATATTTTTCTTTATTGTTTATTCTTTCATAAGCATCTGCATTCATTTTTACTATCATCTTTTCTACTTTAGTATCAACAATTTTATTTGTTTCAATTTTTTTGTCCTCATTTAATGCTATTTGAATTGCTTGATCTTCTGTTATTATTGTTTCATTATTGTCAAATTTTATATTTTCAACTCTAAAATAGTCCAAATCTTTGTTTTTAGATTCTATTCCTACTCTTACAGATTCATAAGAATTATATATTTCTCCATACTTTTTATTATATGTTATATCTATTTTAAAACCAGAATCTTTTCCTGTTCCTCTTTTATTATTAACCCAAACCTTTGTAATCTCATATTCTCCTTCTTTAAATCCAAATAATTTATAATATTGGTTTGCAATTTCTATTGCTTCGTTTTCTGTTATTTCTATGTTTATATCTTGAATGTTATTATTCTTGTTTGAAATCCCATAAAATTCTCCTGTTTTCCCATTAATAGTTATTTCATAATTATCTTCTGTAACAAATCTATACATAATTTGATTAGAATCTATTTCTTTATAATGGTTTGTTTCTACAATATTGGTATTGAATTCAATTTCTTTTAACTTTTTAATTGCAATTTTTTTTGCTTCTTTCTCTGTTATATTTTCCTTTTTACTCTCTTCTGTGATTTCATCTGTTGCATTTTCAATTTTTTCTGGCGTTTTCCATATATTTTCTATTACTTTACTACCTGCATAAACTACACCTGTTAATGACATAATTATACAAGCTGCAATACCTATATTTTTTAATATAAATTGTCCCTTTTTATTTATATTTTTTTCTTCTTCATCTTTAATTTGATATATAGCTATTTTTGTTTTTAATTTTTTCTTTATTTCGTCGTTCATATCTACTCCTCCTCATTTCATTTCTTTCTTTATTTTCTTTCGTATTCTATGTAATCTAGTTTTCACATTTACTTCTGAAATTTGTAATTCTTTAGCTATATCTTTTATTGATTTTGAATAATAGTAAAACATATTCACTATTTTAATATCAATTTCCTTTAAATGATTAATCTTCTTATATAATTCATTTGTTTCTTCCCTTTCTTGTAAAAGAATATCTATATTACTATCCTCTGTCAAATTATCACATTTCTCTATATCTATAGTATATTTTAATGATTTTAGTTTTTCTTTTATTAAATTTCTAGTAATTCCTGCTATATAAGAACTTAAAGAATTAATACAATACTTTGCTTTATATTTTTTCCATAATATAAAAAATGTATCTATTATAATTTCTTCTTTATCCTCTTCTGATAAATTATCATTAACCATATTTTGTATTATTGTTTTTATATATGGTGTATAATCATCCACAATTTTATCTAAATCAATATTTTTATTTATAATATAGTTTTCTAGTTCTTTTTTCTCTTTCAATTTTTATAACTCCTTTATAACATCTTACATATTTATTGTGGTAAAAAAATCAAAAAGGTTACACTTTTATAAAATTTATATATTTTCTTTTTTATTAATTATATCAAAAAAGAAGAAATTTTCCATAAAAATCCCTTCTTTTTTTCTTATATTATTTACATCAAAAGCTTAAGTTTTTCAACTGATTTATCATTATATCTCCAAATACTGCATAACCAACTTGAGGATCATTTACAAACACATGTGTTACAGCACCAATAAATTTACCATTTTGAATAATTGGAGAGCCACTCATACCTTGAATAATTCCTCCTGTTTTATTTATTAATTCTTCGTCTGTCACCTTAATTAACATACTTTTATTGTCATAGTTATTATTCAAATATATTTTTTCAATTTCTATATTATATTCTTTAACAGTTCCATCAATTCCAGATAAAATTGTAGCACTTCCTTCTTGTATCTCCTGTCTTGATGCAACTTTCATTTTTTTAGAATAATCAATAGATAAATTATTTACATTTTTTACAATACCATATATTCCATATTTTGTATTTGTATAAATATTTCCTATTGCATAATTATTTTTTATTGTTCCTTGTATTTTTCCTGGTTCTTGTTTTTTTCCTTTTATAATTGAAATTATATTAACATTATCTACTTCACCAGATGAAGTGTTTATTATTTCACCTGTATCTATATCAGTTATAGCATGTCCAAGTGCAGCAAAACTTTGCATTTCTTCATTATAAAATGTTAATGTTCCAACACCAGCTGCACTATCTCTTACCCACAATCCTATTTTATAATTTCCACTTTTATCTTTTATTGGTGTTATCTCACATTCTTTTTCTTCTTCATTTTTTATATATTTAATTTTAATTTTCTCTCCATTTGAGATTTGTACTATATTAATTAATTCTTCTGTATTGTTTATTATAATATCATTTATAGCTAAAATAGAATCTCCTTCTTCTATTTCAGTATTTTCAAATGGCTTATACGTTTCTCCATTTTCACCTGTTATTGAAGAAGTTCCAACTACTAACACGCCACTTGTATATAGTTTTGCTCCAACTATTTCCCCGCTTGGTATTACTTCTATTTCTTCTAAAGTACTTGCATCAATAATTTCATTTGAAGATATAATATTAAAATATCCCATTGAAAATACTTCTGGCACATTTTGTATTAATAATACAAATACATATATAAAAAATAATACAAATATTAAAGTGAGTTTTTTGAGTGTTTTCATCATTTTTAACTCCTTCACTTTTATTATTTGTATTATCACTTATTTTATACAAGTTAATTTTCTCTAAAATCATTTCATCTAGATTTTTATACAAATTTTTCAAATTTTTTATTATTAAAAGGTGAATTTGGGGACGGTTCTCTTTTTTCCTTTTCTTTTAGGGAAAAAAGAGAACCGTCCCCAAATTCACCTAAATTTACATTTATGTTGTCCCATTAACAGCTATTGTTCCAGAACTTGCACCTGATATTATATGAAGATCAGAACCAGATATTGTATAATAAAAACTTTTTAAAGATTGAGATAATGTTTTACTACTATTTTTTGCTGTTACAGAAATTCTATCTCCTTCTTTTAATAAAATTACTCCCTTAGTAGGGTTTTCTGTTTCATCTTGTACTAGTTTATCTTCTATTTGACTAGTGTATAATGAATAATATACATTTTCACCTATTTGGGAAGAATCTGCAATTGTTACATTTTTTGTTAAATTTGTATCTAATATTTTTAATTCCATTTCTATATCATATGTATTTCCACTAGCATTTAAAGCTGATATGTATTGTTGATAGTCAGTTGCTGTTATCTTTCCTAATCTAATTATATTATCTACAAATAGTGCTGTCTCTGTTTGAACTGTTAATTGTGAGATATCATCATTTCTGTCTGCAATTGTAAATAAGGGTACTATAAACATTAATATAGAGGCAATTATTATACCTATAATAGAAACGGTTGTATCTTCCATACAAATTTCCTCCTTACTATGGTTGTAATATATATGTTATTATTCTTTTTTTAGTTTTATTAGCTTCTATTGTATCTGTTTCATGTCCTGCTTGTGAGTCTTCTAGGTAATATTCGCCAAGTATTTCTTCAAACTTTTTATCTTTTAATTCATTATATAAACCATCTTGATACATAAACTGATTATAATATTTATTATTTACATCTGTTGGTCTTTTATTCAATAATATATCTATATGTTCTATAGCTTCTTGTGAATCTGCCAAAATTTCTTGTTCTAAATCTATATAATTTATTGGTGTTTTAATATTAGAATTATATTTATCAACAGAATAATATAAATAATATGGCTCATTATTATTTTCATCAACATAGCTTTTATAAAAAATTATTCTAAAATTTTCTTTATATGCTTTATATATTGTTGGTATTATAGTTTCAATTCCAACAACTTTTTTGTTTTGGGCTTCTACATATGTGTATTCAGTTTCTCTATCTTTCATCGTTATTACTGCCTCAATAGTTTCTCTTGCTTGAGAAAAAGAAGATATACTAATAGTAAGTGCAAGTACAAACATTAAATATCCAAATGCCATTTTTAGTGCTTCTGCTGCATTTTCCATAGTATATCTCCTTTCTAATTTATATTATATTAATTTCCAGATGTATTTTTTGTAACTTCCATTTTTGTTATTAGTTTTGAATCTGAATCATAAACGGCTGTAACAGTATATGTAGCGCCTGTATCAACTTTTGTTGGACTTGTTGTTTGAGTTTTTGATACAAGTGTATCTTCCCCTGAAGATGTTTTTAATACAACTTCTACCTTTTGACCATCATCAGTTGCATCTAGATTATTAGTTAAAACTGTTTGTAATAGTGCATTTACTTGACTTCCTCTTTCAGCTTCACCTTCATATTGAATAAATTTATCATTATGCACTTTTATTTCTTGTTCACTTAAGTTTACATTTCCCATTGCTTCTGCTGCCATATTATAAACTACTAATCCTAAAGATATAATTAATATTGCTACTAATACTGCAGCTGCAATTAATAATGCTTTTGTTGCGTTCTCCATAATTTTCCCTCCTTCTTTTGTTATCATTTATTTAATATCGATAAATTATAATTTATCGAACATTATTAACTTATTTATTTTTGTTCAAACAACATATATTTTATTTGTTTAGTTTTACTATGATATTCTTTTTTAGTACATTGAAATTTAATATCACCATAATGTTGAACAAAATTCTCTGTACCACCTTTATAAACATTTTCCATTTTATATGTTGTTTCATTGTCTTTTATATATATTTCTATTTTTATAGAATTGCTATCATTTTGAATAAATTCGTCATTTTCATTTTGTTCTATATTATTTTTTCTATTTTTATCTATTGTCTTATTTATTAGTGTTGCTAATTCTATTCCAGCAATTTCTTTGTCTAAATATTGTTCATATTCTGAATTTAAATTAACTATATTATTATAATTAATTTTATAGTTATAATATTTAATAGCGATAAAGCATATTAATATAATAACTATTATAAAAAAGATTATAATTTTTTTCATCTACTAACCTCATTATAACATTTGATTTTTTGTTTTTCAATATTTTTTATGGTACTTTGGTAAATGATATTGAGCATATCCTACCTGTAACACTACTATAAGAAATATCACTTGTCCTACAAATATATTTTTGATTTATATTGTTATTGTTTTTTAAAATGTCTGCTGATTCTGTATTTATTATTTTTTCTAAATGTTGTCTATATTCTATTGTTCCATCTTCTTTTGCTATATCTGCATTAACAGTAAGATATAAAGTAGATTCATCATAATTTTCTGTTAATGAAGTCATATTATACTTTTGATTGTTTTCATAAGCTAAATTTGCTACTGTTACAACATCATGTATTGTTAATTCAAATTCAATTTTATTCACATCAATTGGACCTGTCTGCTCTTCATAATTTATATATTTTATAAATTGAGTATTAAATTGATTTAATTCATTTGTATTCATTGTTTCTTGATTGGCTGTAATATATGTTCCTAATGAATAATACAAATATACACCTAAAGATAATATAAGCATTCCTATCAATACTCCTGCAGCAATCATTAAAGCTTTTGATGCATCTTCCATTTATAAAATTCCTTTCAATATTTAATTAAATATAATTGTATTTCCATCTGTTTTTACTTTAAAATTCATTTTTAAAATTCTTCCTGTTTCTTTATCATATTCTGTGCTAACACATTCAAAATAAGCTCTTTTGAATTGTGTAATTTGATAATATTTAAATGTCATTTCTTTTATATTATTTAACTTATCCCTTTCATTCACTATACCTTTATTATTTAAAGTAAGCTCTACACCCAAAATATTTTTTATTAAATCATTTCTTTTTTGTCTTGCAGTAACAATATTTTCTTCTAAACTTGTTCTATCATTCACATCCGTTTTCACACCATCAGTCTCTTGCAATGGATAATTTTGATTATTAGGATTGGGTAAGCTTAAAAATATATTAGATATATTTGAAGCTAAACTTTGAAGCTTTGTATCTGTTACATTTTGTATTCCACCATTTTGTGTTTCATCTTTTAATTCATTTATTGTTCCTGTTATTGATATTAATTGTTTATCTAAATTTCTACTTTTATCTATATCTGTAGGTGGCGTTCCGCTTGAAGTTACATTAGTTATTTTATTACTTGTAGGAAATATCGATAAATTTGAAAATCCAGTTTCTGTAGTAGTATATTTAAGCTGATTTACTATATTACTACTAATCAAATCTATTGTTATTTCAAGCCTTTTATAGTTTGTTCCTACCATATATGATAATCTTTCATTATAATCAATTACTTTATTCATAAAAGATATCATATCACTACCTCTAATACTTTTTTGATTATAATTTTCAAATTGACTATTAAATTTTGTTGTTTGTTCTATCATCTCTACTTCATGTTTTTCAGTAAAATAGCTTGAAATTTGTTGATATCCTATCATTAAAAGCGATAAAATCATAACAGTAAATAATATTGCAGCACCTATTAAAAGTGCCTTTGATGCATTTTCCATTTAAACCTCCTCTATGCGCCCATTTGTGAAAAAGCATCTGACATACTTGTTATTCCTATTACAACTAATGGAATTATTAAATATCCCACAAATAAACATATCATTGGTGCAAAGCCAACACCTTTACCAATCAATCCTTTTCTAGAGATTAATATGTTATTTGCTTCTTTTCTTTTTTCTTTATGATAATCTCTATCAGCATCTAATTCGTCAAATGCTTCTCTAATTGGTATTTTTTCTACAGCTGCTTGTAAACTTTCTACAATTCTTATCATATCTTGATTTGTTACAGAATTTTTTAATTCTTCTAAAGCTTCCCACGCACCTGCTTCATAGTTATTAACACATCTAGATATTGGTTCTCTAAATATATTTGAATACCTTTCTAGCCATTCCAATATCATTTCTACATTTACTCTTTCTATTTTCATTAGCATTACTATTATTGTTTGGAATTGCATTACTTCATTTTCCATTTCCATTTGTCTCATTTTTTTCTGAAAAATCATCATTAATACTGGTGCCATATATCCTGCTAGTGCAAATAAAATTGCAAGTAAAACTTCAAACCATTGCATATATTCTGAATTTACAACTTTTAGTTTTTCTAAAATTCTCTCTGCATCTGTTGGTATATTTTCATCTCCTTCTTCATAATATGGAGATTTTGGCATAGCTTCTTCTATATCTTCTTGCGTTGTATCTAATTTCCCTTTAAATTTATCGAGGAAATAATTATCTTGTTGTGTAAGTTCATCTGCTTTTCTTTGGTTAGTTTCAGATAATGTACCTAAGACTACTGTTTCTGTAGTTGGCTCTGTATATACATAATTTATTGCTACCCTATGTAATTGAGCAAATAATAATATAGTTCCAAAAAATGTTAATATTGCTAACCCTATTCTATTTATATACACCCATTCCATTTTGGATTTTGATGCAGAATCTTTTAGTAATTTCTGCATTTTTCTATAATCTTTTGATCCTGGTTTTGGTATAAATAAATTAATTATTCTTTTAAATAGAGGATTTTTATAAACTTTTTCTTGCCATGGATGATTATTAGTAGAAATTTCTACTTGTACTCCTCCATTGTCTTTCAATTTTCTTGTCATTATATATGATACTACTGTTAATATTACTATTAAAATTTGTACAATCATGCCTAATTTTCCATTATAAAAGCTTTGTGTAAAAGTAAAATTTGAAACTGACCAACTTTTTAATGGTTCAAGCAATAATACTGGCGCTATAGATATAAACGCTAAACTTTGAAAAACATAATTTAATTTATCTCTTTTTAAAATCTCTATTTGCATTTCTTGTGTTATATTATCTACGTTTTTAAGATATAAAGAAGATCCATCTTCTTCTCTATCTCCAAATTCTTGTGTTAAATATGATATACCTGCAAATTCTTTCAAATAGCTATTTGGAGCTATATCATAATATTTTTCAAGTTCAGTTTCAGGATCATCTGAAATTAATATTTCATATATTTTTTCCCCTTGCCTTGAAACACTTTTTTCATCATCTAAAGATACCTGATATATTGCTTCTTCAACCATGTTATATTCATGGTATGCATGTCTTATTTCTGCAAAAAAATCAATTTGTTCTTTTAATAAATTATTATCTATTTTATCTACCATTCCATCTACTAATGTATCTACTATAAATAATTCAAATATCAATAATATGCTCATTAGTAAAAAGTTTTTATGTGTTATTAATACAGTAATAACTATTACTGGTATTAAAATTAAAATTGCTTTAGATAAGATTCTTGCTGAATCTTTTCTAGTAGTGTATTCATCATCAATATTTAATATTTCTAGCCTTCTCCTAAGTTTGTATAAATATCTTTTTATAAAAGGTGTCTTCATATAATGTAAATATAGTTTTTGATATAATATATCCATTGAGAAAGCATCTGCTTTTGTTCCCTCTTGTAATTTTTTCATTTGCCTATATTCAGATTTTCCCATTTTTTTAACTAATATTAAATATATTACAACAACTATTGCAAATATTATTCCTGTACCTATAATAATATATTTTAACATTTCTGTGTTAAGCATTTTATATAAAACACCTCCTATGTCTATTATTGCTCAATCTTTGGTTTTCTTCCCCTCTTTTTTACTTCATCGCCTACTGATACTATTTCTTTTTCTTGTTTCATTTTTTCTTCTTTTATTTGTTTTTCCCAATGTTTTTCTATAAATTTATTAAAATCTTCTAAATCTGCTTCATCCATATTAGCTTTCATTTCTTGTAAGTTCTTATCAGTTATTTTATTTGTTATAACATATTCTCCATCAACATATTCTAATATATTTCTATATTCATATAATTTTTTATCAGTAACTTTTTCAAAATAATGTGTTGCATTATCAAAAAATTTGTCGAATTTTCCTTCTAATGTTTTTTCTTTTCTATGATCATACGTATATTCATTTTTATCCTCAATTGGTATACATTCAGTTATTCTTTCTACAAATCTTTTTCCTCTAAAGTCTTTTTGTAGATGTATATCAAAATTTAAAACTTGTACAACTTGTTCTTCAGCTGTTTTTTCATTTCTAAATACTCCAGCTCTTAACATAGAGTTACGTAAAGCTGTTACTAAATCTGGGAATGTTTTTGCGTGGTGAGTAAATAATGTGAATTTAGAAGCAACTTGTGCAGATTGAATCATCCATGATGCTACAGGGTCTGTTGCAACCTCTCCTATAATATTTACAGAACCATCTGTCTTTTTCTGTACATCCAAACATTCTTGTCCTGATATTGTATCTGTTTCTCTCATTGATAAAATATTTCTTGTTGGATAAATTTTTCTTAAGTGTAATTCGAATGCGGTTTCTGTGATACGCAAGTTCATTGTTTCATAAATATTTTCAATCATACCCATAAGCATTGTTGTTTTACCACAACCTTGCTCACCAGTGATTGATATAATTCTTGCACCTTTTACTAAATATTTTAATAATTCTATTGATTCATCACTACCAACTTCGCCTTTAAACCATTGCTCTAATGTTGAACGCTTAACATCAAATTTTCTTACGAAAAATGCCCATGTTTCTGACATACTTGGTCTTACTACAACAACACGAGAACCATCTTTCATTTCATTAATTTTATAACCATTTGTATCTGATAATTGTCCCGGGTTATTATATTTATAAATATTTTGACATACCCTTTTTAATTCAGCTTCTGTTCCAAATGATAAAAATGCTAAACGTATTGATTTACCTTGAAAAAATATCCATATACTATCACAAGCTCTTGGGACTTTGTGTTCTGATACTTGTTCAAGATAATCTCCATCTGTTTGTGCAACTTGACTCAAGAAACTTTCTGGTAATCCAGATACACCTCCAGATACACCATCTATATTCATGTCTCTTATTTCATCAATTGTACTATATCCTTTATAATGCTGATATATCCTTTGAACAACTACTTCTAGTTTATCTTGAAATGATAAAACAATTTTTTCTTTTTCGTAAATCTCATTAATTTCATCTTCTGTAATAACATATGTAGGTTTTGTTTCTCCTTGTATATATTTTAAAGTAGCTAAATTATATCTTTTTATTAGTTGTGTTAAAGCTTCATATCCAAATTCTTTTTTATATGTATATAACAAAATATCAAACTTGTCTTGCGCTGTTAATAAAGATGGAATATCAAATGGAATAGCATTAGATATATTTGTTTCGTCTATACCATATTCTTTTGATAATAAATCTGCAATTAGTTCTTTTACATATCTCTTATCATTTACATCTCCATAAGTACATCCTTTTAAAGCTTTTTTCAATGCGTATTTTTTATTTTTACGTCTTTTTAGTTCTTCTTCTGATAGACCAATATCATATAAATTTATTTTTGTTATTTCATCTAATCTCTTTTTTACATAATCTTTCATTATTTCAAGAGTATATGTTTTCTCGTCTTTTTCTATTTGTTGTTCTACTTCTGCATTTTTATTTTTATTTATATAATAGGCTACTGTAGCAATAGCAACAATTATAACAACTAAAATTAATAAAGTATTGAATAACATTTATTATTATCACCTCATTTTCTTTTTTGTAATTCTTTTAATCTATCTACAATTTTATTAGTTAATTTTAATGTTTCTGATATAAAAAAGTAATTATTATCATTTGTATCGCTTATTTTTCTTAGTTTTAAAAATAAATCCGGAACATTAGCCTCTTCTGCTGCTTCATAAAATAATGTATTATATGGAATCAAGCAAATATTTTCTTTTGTTCCTAAATATCTAGTTATATTCTTAAAATTATACTTTGTTTCTTTAATATATTTATTGATTACAGTAATATTTTTTAGTGATAATAATTCTTTATTCTTTTCTATCAACTCTTTATAATAATTTACACTAGCTAATCGTTGAGTTATAACTAATGCATTTAAATTTGACATTGCTAATATTTGTTGTCTAGTTGTTTTATTTAATTGATTGTCTAAATCAACTAACACCATATCATAATACTGATTTGCTAATCGTATTAATTCTGGAAAACATTCTCCAATTTCCCTATAATTGTTTAAATTATCTTCTTCTGTATCACCAATTGTTCCTTTATATCCTGATAATACTTCTAATCTGCCTTTAAATATTACTTTTGTGTAATCTGTAATTATATTTGGTTGTATTTTATTACTTTTTATTAATTTACTTAATCCTTCTATTCCACTTTCAACTGCAATACTACTTTTTTTCTCAAATAAATTTATTTTCTTTGGAAGAGTATCTGACCAGTAACAGTTTTTCATTGTAGGATCAGCATAACTTGTAGAAATAAGCAAAACTTTCAAATTGTATTGTATTGACATTTGCGTTGCAACTGCAACAGCTGAAAGTGTTTTTCCAACTTGTTCTCTTGTATCATTCCAAAAAGTTACAATTGACATCCGTATCTCCTTTTTTAAATATTTTTTATTATATTTTTTATTTGTCTTTCTTCAATATTTTCATCCATATTATTTATTAAAAAAGCTATATTAGTTTTGTATTCTGAGCTTAGATTTTTAAATTTTATTTTTTCTATTCTCTGATTTTCCATAATCGCTGATTGATCACCATTTTCTAGTAAAAAATAAATTTTTTCTTCTTCCCAAATTATTTTGACTCCTAAAGATATATAATTAAAATATTCTTCTTCTTCTTTTAACATTTCTTTTGAATAAAATATTTTAGTCATATGTATCAAAACACCAATTTGGTTTAAAATTTCAACACCTTTTTTTAGTGAATATGCGTCGAATGAGGTGACAAAATAATTTTTGTCTGCACTTTGTAGGTTGAATTTTTCTATTCCGTTATAGTTATCGGTATCAACCATAATATAATCATATTCTAGCCCTTCATTTTCTTGTATTCCCAAATATTTCTTTATATCATTTATATCGTAAAACCCCACTGCCACATCTATTCCTTCAAATTCTGTTATATATGATTTAGTAGGATTTATCACTGGTACTACATATTTAGCTTTCTGCATAATTGTAGCATCTACCACCAAAACCTTTTTTTTCAATCCGGTTAATGCTTTAGCTACATATAATAATAAGTCTGTTTTATCATACGCACCTATAAAGCCTATCTTTTTCATAAATATAGTCTCCTTTTTCCTTATTGAAGTTCTATAAGTAAGGGCATTTATAATACCCTTACTTAATATTGTAATGTTTCTAAATATTTTTTTCTTGCCTCTATTGTTGTTGAAGCTTCTCCATCCATACCAGATTCTACATTTGTATTATATGTTTCATCACCATTTATTATTGATTGTATAAAATTATTTCTTAAGTCTGATTGAGAATATCTTGCAGCTAATTCCTCTTGAGCTATTGCTACAATATTTGGATTTGATTGTATTAATTGTGTTGTCTCATAATTTGGTGTATATGTTGGTGTAGCTGCTTTTTGTAATCCTGGCTCTGTATACTTAGTTGCATATAATTGTGCACCTTTTATTCCATATGCTTCTACAATTGCACTAGATAATGACAATATTTCATCTTCTCTTAAGTTCATTACAATTGTATCTGCCACATATGTTCCATCATCATTTTTTGGCACTTCAATACATGCTTTTGAAATTACTATAAAGTTTTGTCCATTTGGTAATCTCAATCTTATATCAACATAATCATCTGTCATTAAATCTATTGGTAATATTATCATATTATATTGTTCTCTTCTTACGTCGTCTGTAACCACTTCATCTGATTGAACTACTAAATCTGGAGTTATTACAGTATTGGCATTCATATCTACTTTTGCAACAACTGGAACATTATTAAATTCCAAATATTCTTTTGTTCTTGTTGTTGTATTTCCGCTATTCTCTAATTTATAAACATAGTAATTTCCTGTTAATGCTTCTTCATAAACTCTTGTGATAGTATCTGTTGAATTACTATCAGCAATATATAATCCATCATCATCAGAATATGGATCGTTTCTTAAACTTACAGTAACTTTTTCACCATTTTCTAATTTATAATATTGTCCATTTTCTGAATATATCTCTATAATAGAATCTGATTTAGATAAATATAAACCTTCGCTATCTCTATTTACACTTTGTCCATCTTTAGTTTGTAAAAACCAAGAATCTATAACATCTAAAACTGATGTAGCATTATTGGGAATTGTATTTTTATTAACAGTTTGTAATGAAAACATGTCTTCTGTTAATACCTGTCCAGATTTTACATCTTGATTTATTGTATATACATTTACTTTTAATTTTGCTTCTTCTGCTTGCTCATCTTTAACCTTTTTTAATTGTAAAAATAAAAACGCAATAATTACTCCTGTTATTAGTAATGTTATTATTATTCCTAACAAAAATGAATTTCTTGCTTTTCTTTGCATTGGATTTGACGCCACTTTAAATTCCTCCTTTAAATCATTGTTTCTTTTATAATTTTACAACTTTTTCATACTAAAATCAACAAACTTTACCCCTGTAACACAAACTTAATATTATTGTAATATTTTTGTAATATTATCTGTAAAAATGTCGTTTAATATTTTTGCTACGCCATCATCATCGTTAGTTTCTGTAACATATTTAGCAACTTTTATTATATCTGGTGTACTACCTTTCATTGCAACTCCTAATCCAGCATTTTTAATCATTTTTTTGTCATTTATATTATCTCCTATACAGACTATATTTTCAGTTTCAATATTAAGTTTTTTAGCTAAAATTTGTATTGCATCCCATTTGTCTACATCTTTTGCTGATATTTCTGTATAGTAATATTTTATAGGAATTTCTTCTGTACCTTGTCTTATAATTTTTCTTGACATGTGTGAAACTTCTAAGACTTCAATTTCATTTATTTCTTTTAATTTTTTCATGATGGATTTAAAAATTGTTTGATTTTTATCGCATATTGTTATTTTAGCAATTTTTTCATCATGGTTTTGGATATAATCATATATATTTTCAACAATATTTATATGTGTTTTGTTTTCTTCATCTTTATTTAAATTTTCTTTATAATAATATAATACATTATAATTTAAAGATTTTGCAATTATTTCTTTTTCTGTGTATATATTATAATAAATACTATTTTCCTCACATATTTTTATTATTTCTAATACTTTATTTTTATTTAAAGTATTTTCGTATAAAATTTCATCATTTTTTATATCATATAATATAGCTCCATTTCCTGATATAAAATAATTTTCACTTTTTATTTCTTTAGCTATTGCTCTAATTGAATCTATAGGTCTTCCTGAAGCTATAATTACTTCTATTCCTTTATTTTGAACATTTAATATTGCATTTTTTGTTTTTTCTGTAACTATTCCATAAGAATTTAACATTGTTCCATCTAAATCTATTGCTATTAATTTATACATTTTATTTTTCCTTTCTTTTGTTTTTTGAAAAAATTTCCTGTTTATTTTCTTTGAAATTGTACATCATATATTTAGAAAAAGCAATAGTTTTTTTCTAAGAAATGTTATATATAGCAGGAGGTGAAAAAACATGGCAAACTATAATAGCAACAAAAAATTAGTTCCAGAAGCTATGAGTGCTTTAGATAAATTCAAATATGAAGTTGCTTCAGAAGTTGGTGTAACTTTAAAAGATGGATATAATGGTGATTTATCATCTAGAGATGCTGGTAAAATAGGTGGAAATATGGTTAAAAAAATGATACAACAAGTTGAAAACAATATGGCTAACAAATAGTTTTAACTGTTTCTAAATTAATATTTTATAGTATTAGGCAGAAGTATTTTTCTTGGTTTATTTATGTTACTATAACATACATAAGGCAGGAGATGTGCTCCTGCCTTTTATAATTGGGAAATTTGGGGACGGTTCTTAAATTTCCCTCTTCAAACATAAATAGGGAAATTTAAGAACCGTCCCCAAATTTCCCAAATTCTCCAAATTCTCCATTATCCAAAACTTTTTGTGGATTAATCTCTGTTAATTCTTTTAATTTTTCACTAGATATTATCTTTTTTAATTTTTTTAAAATTTTAGGCATAAATATATATACATGTTCTTCTCTATGAACATCTGACCCTAAAAACTGTACTAAATTTTCTTTTAATAATTTTTTTACCGTTTTTTCTGCTTTTTTGCCGTACAATCCAATAATACTTCCATAATTTGATTGAAACATAGTTCCCATATCTAATAATTCATTTACATATTCTGGGTTATCTTGTACATAACTATATCTTTCTGGATGCGCAATTATTGGAACATAATTATTTTCTATAAGTCTATATATCATTTCTTTAGCTAGCACTGTTTCATTTCCCATCGGAAGCTCAAACAAAACATATCTCGAATTATTAATTGATGATGCTTTTTTTTCTTTTAAAAACTCCAACATATTTTCTGATACATATATTTCGCTTCCTAAATATAACTCAATTCCTACATTTTCTTGTTTTATTTTATTAAGTAAATCATTTCTTTCATTCTCATCACTTTCATAATATCCCTCTAAATAATGAGATGTTGATATTACTTTAGAAAATCCAACTCGTTTTGCTTCTTTTAAAATATTTATAGTTTCTTCTATACTTATAGCACCATCATCTGTTTGTGGCAATATATGTGAATGAAAGTCTATCATTTTATTCTCCTACCCTTTTCTATTTCTCATATTTTTTTCGTATTTTAAATATTCATTATATTCTTTTAGAACATCTGCTGTTTTTTCTTCTCTAGTTTTATTAGAATTAATTTGTTCTTCTCGTTGTTGACTTCTTATTACTCTTGGTAAATCTTCTTCTATTCTGTTTTTATCTCTGGCTAACATGTCAGTTGCTCTTTTTTTTTGAATTTCTCTTCTTTCTTCATTTTCATAATCAAATTTAGAATTCATTTGAACCTTTTGTGGAATTGAAGAATAATAATATGTTTCATTATATTTTTTGGCAGATACAGGAACTTTATTGTATACAATTCCTGCAATATTTCCCCCAACATTTTTTATGTCTTTTACTACCTTTTCTAAATCATCTTTTTTAGTTTGATTATGTGCTGTTACTACAATTGTCGAATCTACTATTCTTGATAATATTACAGCATCTGTTACTAATTTTGATGGTGTTCCATCTATTATTATTAAATCACATTCTTCTTTTAAATCTTCTAATAAATCAACCATCTGTGGTGTTATTAATAATTCAGATGGATTTGGTGGAATATTTCCTGCTGGCATTACATATAAATTTGGAATCTCCGTTTCTCTTAAAAAATTTATTAAATTTGATTGTTCTTGATTTCTTTCACTTACTCCTGACAAATAATTTGATAGTCCTGGTCTTGGTAAAACGCCAAAAATATTATACAATCTTCCTTTTCTCATATCTGCATCTATCAATATTACTCTATTATCTGCTTGTGCAAACGCCACAGCTAGATTAGATGCGACCCAGCTTTTTCCTTCTCCAGGTAATGTTGATGTCACTAGTAATGTTTTTAATTTTTTGTTTGTATTCATAAATTGTATATTTGTTCTTAAAGTTCTAAAAATCTCAGAAACTGGCGATTTGGGATCTTTGTATGCAATTAATTCTCTTTTCATTATCTTCGTCCTCCTCTTCTTTTTCTTTTGTTTTTATCGTCTATTGCTTCATAAATTGGAATTGAAGCTAATACTGTAAATCCTGTTATTTTTTCTATGTCTTCTGATGATTTTATTGTTGTGTCTAACATATTTATAATTAATACATACATTGATGCAATAACAATTCCTACAAATGCAAATATAGCAACATCTTTTATATGATTTACATTATATGGCTCTGTTTCTATTTCTGCTTCATCTACTACATAAACATTCTCCATTCCATAATATTCTTTTATTATACTATCTATAAAAACTTTTGCTATTTCATTTGTAATTTTTGCTGCTAAAACTGGATTTTCATTTTTTACTTTTATTTCTATTATTTCTGTATCAGCTTTAGCTGTTACACTTACATTGTTTCTTATTTCTTCTTCGTCTTCATCTATTGCTAAATTAGATATTACTTGTCTAATTACCTTATCACTTCTTACTAAATCACTATATGTAGATACCAATTTTGAGTTTACTGTTATATCTGTTGTTGTTATTGATGTTGTTCCTGTTGAATCTGATGATGAATTAGTTGCTAATAATAATGTTGTTGTTGATTGATATTTTGGAACTACAAATCCTAAAGAATAGACAACTCCTATTGTTATAAAAATTGCGGTTATTAGTATAATTTGCAATTTCTTCTCCCAAAACATTTCTAATAATTCTTTTAAATCTAATTCTTCCATTTTTCCCCCTTATTTTTCTTCAGTTTGCAATTTCTTCTTATCTTTTTTGAATAATTGTATTATAGCATATATTATTATAAATACAAGTCCTAATGACATTATTATTATTCCTGATTTTAAAACCTCTGATAATACTTCTTGTATTATTGTTACCAATGATTTGGAAAATGTGTCATTAAAAATTTTTATTCCGTCCACATTTATTTTTGATAGTATAATTTTGTTTACAATTATATTAAATGTTCCTGCTGAAAATAAAGATATTCCTATATTTCTTACACTTTTCTCTGCACATTTTATACTTATTATTATAATTAAAACTAATGCTATTATAAAGGTAATTATTGTCATAGTTGTTACTTGATTTCCTATTTTTACAATTTTATTATATGCAGTATTCAAATTATCTTCATAGCTAGTATGGATTAATGTATCTTTATATTCCTCACAAATATGGTCTACAAATTTATCGATTGCAGATGCATTTTTGCTTGTTTTTATTCCTAACTTGTCTATATTATTATTTAAGTTTTCTGCTATTACTGTTGTATCTATCTTTTGATTTGTTCCATCATAAATATTTGATAATATAATGTTTATATCTTCTTTCACTTTTTCTTGTGAACATATATTTTCTAATACAGTTTCATCTAATCCTGATTGATATATGTAGTTTTCAAAATTTGATTCTACTAATTTATATGTTTCTTCATAAAAATTTGTTTCTTCTAATTTGCTTATAATATAATTTTTGTCTAAAATTGTAGAAGAAACTATTGCTATAATTGAAAAAGTTATTATGGTTATTGTTATTATGACCATTAATATAAATCTTATAATGTTTGTTAATACTTTCATTATATTCCTTCCTTTCGTTCTTCTACTTTTCTAATTCTGCATATACAACATATCTTTGTGTTGTATATCCTATATTGTTAAATGGATAACATGTATATATCATTAATATTTCTTTTTCTTTTTGTATTGGCAGTTTGTCTGTCTCTGTTTCTTTTATTAATTTCATATCATAAATTTTATATGTATAGTCTCCATAACTTGTAGTTACTTTTATTTCGTTTCCTATTTGTAATTCTCCGAATCTTCTAAATACTTTTTTTGAATTGTGTCCCATATAAATTATTGATCCACCTTCTCCTGGAAAATAACTACCACTTGAATGTCCTACACCTTTTTTTAGAATTTCTAGTGTATCTCCAAAATATACTGGTAAATTAACATCTATTTTATCTATTTGTATTGTTGCATATTGTGTTCCATATTCTGGATAATTTATTAATTTATTTTCTTCTTTACTTATTGTAGTTTCAGCCACTTCTTTATTTTCATCTATTGTTATAGATACTTTATTTACTAATGAAAAAATTTCACCTATTTCTTGCCCGAAAAATAGATTTATTACAAGTATTAGTAACCCTGTAATGAATAAAGCAACTATTATACTACTAATAGTTGCTTTCAATGTCTGTAATAATTTATTTTGCATCTGCAAATTTTTTCTTTGCTACGAATGCTATAGCTAGGGCAATTATTGCTATTGTAGAAACAACTAAAACAACATTCATGTTATTTCCTGTATAAGCTAATTTTCCATCTGTTACTGTAACTGTTTCTACTAATTTTCCATCTTTATATATTTCTAAAGCTCCTTTTTTGAAAACTAATGTTACATCAATTAATTCAGCTGCTGATTTAGCTATTGATTTTAGTTGATTTTTTTCTGCTGTAGTTAATTCTGAGTAATTTGTTTTTCCTGATGCTTCCATTACAGCTACTGCTTCGTCTGCTTTTGCTAATAACGCATCTGCTTCTTCATCTGTTACAGGATATTCAGATAAATATCTTTCAACTTTAACTTTGTCAGCTGATGTCATTCCATATTTTGATCCTTTTTCATATAATTTATCTGCTAGTTCAGATGATGTTACAGCATTTACTACTGTTGCTAATGATGCTATTAACATTACAACTAACAATGCTACTGTTAATGTTTTTTTCATTTTACATACTCCCTTTCCTTTGTTAAATTTCTATTTGATTATAACATTTACTTTTTTTGTTTTCAATAGTTTTTTTAAAAATTTTTTTGGATATTTTTGGTGTAATTAGAATGTTTGATTTTCGGTGAATTCCAAACTTTTTTCGTCAGTTTTTTCTTTACTTTTTATCTATTTTTCGCTTCTATTTTTTCTTTTAAATTTTTTTATATTTTCCAATACAAATTCATCTTTTAATAATAATAATGTTATTATATAACAACTTCCTCCTGCAAGAACTTGTACAATAATAGATGTAATATTATCTTTTATAACTATAGCAACTCCAAAACTTAAAACAAACATCAATATCCCTGCAATTATATAATTATTTGTTCCTTTAAATATTTTTATAAAGTTTATTTCTTTTCTCACGCAATATATTTGTACTAGTGTCACAAACATTTCTGCAATAACAGTAGATATTGAAGCTCCAACAGATGCCATTGCTTTTATAAAAAATATATTTAATGAAAAATTAATAATAGCTCCAACTATGACTGATATTGTATATTCCTTTTGTCTCTTAGTTGGAAGTAAATATTGTGTTCCAATTACATTGCTTAAACCTATAATTATTACTATTGGACTAATAATCTTTATTAATATTGATACTTTGTCATAACCAGATCCATAAAAAATTGGTACAAATTTATCTGCTACACTAATAATTCCTAGCATCAGTGGAATTCCAACTAAAAACATAAATTTAAATGATTTTTCAGTATTTTTTTCAATTTCTTTTTTATTATTATTAGCAAATAAATTAGCCATTCTGGGTATCATTACAGTTCCAAGTGATGTTGTTATTACTAATAATAATTTAACTATTTTTTGTGCTTGTTCATAATAGCCTACTTCTGATTTATCGTTTATAATAGCTCCTAACATTGTTTTATCAAGAACAGTATATATTTGAATTGCAATTTGTGGTATAAATAATTCTAAAGTTGTTTTTATGTGTCTTTTTATTTTTAATTTTTTTATATTTACTTTATTAACATATTTAGGAATATATAACCATAAAGATAAATTTCCTATTAATGTTGATAACACATATATTAATATATATTCTTTTAGATTATCTGCACTTTTTACTAAAACAAATATTAATATCACACTTATTAATTTTACAATAATATTTCGCATAACTGTTTTTTTAAATTCTTCTAGTCCTTGAAAAAACCAACTAATATCAAAACAATTTGCAATTATTTCTATCATAAAAATTCTATAATATATCTTATATTCTCCATTAATAGCAAATATTATATAGAAAATTATCATTGATATTGTTAAGGTTATTGCTCTTAACATAAATATTTCCCAGAATATTTTACTTTTTTCTTCTTTATTTTCTTGTACATATGCAATTTCTCTTTGAGCATATACTGAAATCCCTAAAGAACCAAATAATATGAAATATGTTGTTATTGATAATGTGTAACTATATATTCCTATTGATTCTGCCCCTAATACTCTTGATAAATATGGGGTTGTTATTAATGGTATTATTATTATTAATATCTGATATATTACATTATAAATATAATTCTTTGTTATACTTTTTTTGTTAGACATTTATTTCCCTTCTCACACAATTTAATGCTTCTATAATTACTTTATCCATATCGTAATATTTATATTGACCAAGTCTTCCTCCAAAAATAACTTTGCTATCTTTGGCAGCTATTTCTTTATATTTTAGATATAATTTATTATTCTTATCATCATTTACTGGATAATATGGTTCTTTATCTTTTGTCCAGACATCTGAATATTCTTTACTTATTACTGTCTTTGGTTGATTTCCAAATTCAAAATGCTTGTGCTCAATAATTCTTGTATATGGAATTTCATATTCTGTATAATTTATAACTGCATTTCCTTGATAATTTTCCATATCTAATATTTCTGTTTCAAATCTAACACTTCTATATTCAAGTTCTCCAAACTGATAATTATAATATTGATCAATTGTGCCTGTAAAAATTATTTTTTTTGCTATCTTATTTAATTCTTCTCGATTATTAAAATAATCACAATTTAATTTTACATCTATACCCTTAAGCATTTTTTCAATAATCTGTGTATATCCTCCAACAGGAATACCTTGATATAAATCATTAAAATAATTATTATCATAAATAAATCTAACTGGTAATCTTTTTATAATAAAAGCTGGTAATTCTGTTGCTTTTCTTCCCCATTGTTTTTCTGTATATCCTTTTACTAACTTTTCATATATTGTTTTACCAACTAATTTTATAGCTTGTTCCTCTAGATTTCTTGGTTCATCAATATTTACTTCTGCTAATTCTTCAGCAATTTTTTTCTTAGCTTCTTCTGGAGAAAATACACCCCACAGTTTATTAAATGTATTCATATTGAATGGTAAATTATATACTTCATTTTTATATCTTGCTACTGGTGAATTTGTATATCTATTAAATTCAGCAAATTGATTTATATAATTCCATACTTCTTTGTTACTTGTATGGAAAATATGTGCACCATATTTATGCACATTTATCTCTTCAATTTTTTCTGTATAAATATTTCCACCAACATGGTTTCTTTTATCTATTACTAAACATTTTTTTCCTTTTTTGTTTGCTTCGTATGCAAAAATAGATCCAAATAGACCTGAACCAACAATTAAATAATCATACATTTTTTACTCCTCTATAATATCATTTAAAAATTTTGTCATATTTAAATACTTACTTAAAAACCATGAATCATCAACTACATATTTAAATTTTTTAAATTCTTTTTCATATATAATATTTTCATTCTTATCAATAACAAAATCCTTATTAGCAACAAAACATATTTTATTCTTATATTGTTTTAAATTTATGAAATCTTCTATATTTTTTTTGCTACAATTATTTTGATCATTAAATTTTACAATGCACTTCTTATAATTTATTCTATTTTTTCTTCTATTCCACTTTTCATATGCTTCTTCTTCTGTTTTATAATGTAAAAAATGTATTTCTACATCTTTTAATTTGCCAATAGGATACTTACCAAAGCGAGAATCTTTATTTGATATATATTCTTTGTATTTAGAATTTTCTGGAGAAATAAATTCTAAATCAGTTTCAATATAATTTTTTAAATCACTCAAAAATTTAATATAATCTTTTGGCATTATAAAAAGTCCAACTGTTGGAGTATTATATGGCAAATTATATCTTCTATAAACACCTCCACTAAAACAATTATTAGATATTATAGTAAAATCTTTGTTTTTTAACTTTTTATATCTTATTTTTGAAAGAATTTTTTCATTTATATTTTTAGTCATTTTAAACCATACTTTTCCAATTAATACTATCACTTATCTATTTTCCTTTTCCCAAAATTTTTTTAATAAAATTTTTTATAGCTTTATTATAAAGTGTTATTTTATTTTCATCAATTCTAACTACTGGTATTTCCTTAACTTTTATATTATTCTTTTTAATCCAAACATTAAATAGTCTTTCAGCTAAAAAACCATATATTCTTTTATTGTAATTATCATATGAAGATATGTCAGTTATTTTTTCTAATTCAAACAATATATTAAATAACCATTCTGCATACTCATCAAAAATTTTTTTATTAGTTATAAACATATTCCATTGATAATAATTATGAGAATTCATCACATTCTCAAATGCATTTATATAATCAGGATAAATTTTTTCTATTATATCTTCGACATTATCCAAATCTTTTTTATAATGTCCTTTTTCATATTCTTGTCTTACCGTATACTTTTTCATAATATATTTTTGCGGAACAATCATTTCGTATTTATTAAGGATATTAACAAAATCTTCTTTTTTTAAAACTTTTTTTAAATCATTTGTTAATAGATTTTTAAAAAAATGTCTTCTATAATGAGTAATACCAACAATATCTTCTCTAGAATTTTTCCAGATCCAGTAAATTCCTGTTAATTCACAGTATGACAAATTCTTATTTGAAATATTTTCTCCTGTATCGTCGCGCAAATAGCCATAATCCTCATTTGAGATAGCCGCCCCAACTTGTAATGGAATATAAATTCTTTCCTTTGGCATACTATATTTTTTATGTGTTATTACATATATTTTCATAATTATTTTTTGACTCCTTTTCTATATTGTTAGAACTAAACTTAAATATTATTAAATATATCATCAATATTGCAAAAACATCCACAGATAAATAACTTAATGCAAATAATGATATTAAAAACAAACATATAAGCAAAGTAGCGTTGTCAAACTTTTTTTCTATATAAATCTTTTTTTCTTTTAAAAATAGTATATATAAATTAACAATTCTATATATGAAATATAAATACAATAACGCTCCAAATATCCCCCATGATAATATCACATCTAAATATGTATTGTGTGCAACCATATTTTCAAAAAATGATCTTCCTTCTTCAGATCCTAATCCCAAAACTTTAGAGTATTTTAACATACTATTTCCTAACAACAAATTTTTAGGATTATCAAATAATATATTTATATAATATTTTTGAATATAATCTCTTCCAGTAAGAATACTTGTTGTTCCTGTTCTGTACAAATATTTATTTAACATTGTATCTATCATATTTGTATTAACTATTAAATACACAAAAATTGAAAAAACAGTAAAAAACATTAATATCGTTTTAAAAAAAGTATTCTTTCTTATCTTTTTATTATTTATCATTTTAAAGAATAGTGCTATTACTACTCCTATAATTATTTCAAGTATAAACATTTTTGACACAGATAAAATACCACAAATAAATGCTACTATAAAATAAATATTTAATTTATTATTATTTTTATATTTAAATGACGAAAACATTAAAAATAATGCATCAACAGTATAATAATTTGGATCTCTTAATAGCCCAACAAATCTATATGCTACTGGTATATTTAATCCCCACTTATTTATAGGATAAGATAGTCCAGCTAATACACTCAAAACAAATCCAAAAAAGAAATATTTATACACCTTATTAAAATCAATTTTCTCAACTTTATTTGCCATAAAAATCAATATAACATATGAAGAAATCCATGATATAAGTGATAACATATTAGATTTAACACTACTATCTAAAATATTCAAGAAAATTTCCCATACAAGTATCAAAGAAAAAATAATTACTTCTTTTTTAGGTAAAAACATTCTTTTGGTAAATATCAATTTCAATACAATAATAAATATTGTAACATTAAATAAATATGTAAATCCAATATCATCATACATTGCAGAATTTGGATGCATATACATTATTAATGGCATATAACTAGTCTCTTTTGCAAAAATTATTATTAATAAATTTAATATTAATGTAATGTATTTTAATTTCAATACATTTCCACCAATAAACATTATTATAATATTTATTATCATAATTAAATTTATAATTATAAATTCTTTATTCTCTATTTTCTTCATTTGTAACCTCATTTAATAATATTTTTTTAAATATTTTGTTTTGAACTTTTATATTGAATTTATCATCCAAAAAAATATCACTTCTTTCTATATTCTTATTACAATTATTTTTCCATTTTTCAACTTCATTTATAGGAAGGAAAACAGTTTGAGTTAAAATTTTACATTCTCTAGTTATCTTATCTGATAATATACACTTTAATCCATTAGCTTGTGCTTCAATACTTACAACTGGCAAACCTTCATATAATGATGGTAGCATAAAAATATCCATTGCTGAATAATATTCTTCAACATTATTACATTCATCAATAAAAATAAATTTATTTTTCAATTCATATTCCTCTATCTTTTTGATAAAGTTATTTTTTTGTTCTCCAGTGCCAATCATTACAATTTTATAGTTTTTATTCAAAATTTTTGCTAATTTAATAAAAAAGTAGATATTTTTTTGAGGTGCAAACCTACCAACAAAACCTATTAAAACCTCATTATCTGATATATTGATTTTTTTTCTAATCTTTTCTCTATTTTGCTGTGAAAATTTATATTTGTCATATTCAATAGCATTATTTACTACTATAAAGCTTTTATTTCCATACATTGTTTTTCCAACTAATTTAGAACATGCAATTCTTTTTGTAGCCTGAAAAGATACTATATTAATAAGCAAATTATTAATATAACGCTTAATTTTTTTATCAGATGAGATTGTCGCATGAGCATGTAATACAAGTTCTTTTATTTTATATTTTTTGGCTATATGAAATATTAATATTGATTGATTAATAACATTACTATAAATCATATCATAATCATGGTTTTCATCAAAAAACTCTTTTAAACTTTTTATATATTTATTTAGCCCACATTCTCTAATAAATGGCAAAAAATATATTTTTATATTTTTTTCTTTTAATACTTTTTGATATTCTTTTGATGGTCGTAAATTTGAAGCTAAAACATCAATTTTCAGCCCATCCATATTAATATTTTCCAAATAATTAATTAAAAATGTAGCAACACCATTTGTTTGGGTTAATGTAGGTAATACAATTAAAATCCTTTTCATTTAATTTTCCTCCCATTGAACTCGTAAATGATTTCCTGCATCACAATGAATCACTTCTCCAGAAATACATTTTGACGCATCACTCAATAAAAATGTTACTACCTCAGCTATTTCTTCTGGCAAGAAAATTCTTTCCGCAGCATTTTTTCGATACAAATTATTATCAATAATATTAGTATATTCATTTGTCATATTTGACATAGTTACCCCTGGCGCCACAGCATTAACCCTTATATTATCACAATACACTCTTCTTGAAAGAGCACCTGTCAAACTATTTAATGCAGATTTAGTTAAACCATATGGTATATCCGAACTTTCACTTCCAGTTTCTGATGAAATAAACACAATATTTCCGTATTTTTCTTCTCTTTGTTTTATCCTTTTTATAAATTCTTTTGCCAAAAAATAATTTGCTTTCAAATTAATATCAAATTGTAAATCAAAATCATTTTCAGATACGTTTAAATAATTTCCTTCATGGTGTGATACTCCTGCATTCAATACTATACTATCAATTTCTTTGCCATTTAATTTAGTTTCGCATTCTTCGAGAAAATCTTTTATTTTATCTACTTTTGACACATCAAATTTGATAGTTTTACATTTTTCTCCCAATATTTCTTTTGCTTTTTCTAATAATTTTTCATTACGACCACATATTATTATATTAGCTCCTAATTCAATACATTTCTTGGCAATCTCAAAACCAATTCCTTGGTTACCTCCTGTTATAATAATATTTCTATTTTTTAATATGTCTTTATAATCTATACGTTGCACATTTACTTGTACATTTTTATCAGGAGTAGCGGTTAAAATAAATTTCGCCAGTTTTTTTATTTTCCCTTTTAAACTCATTTCTTTCATTCCTAACTTTTTATTGCATTTATTATTTTTTTTACTTTTTCTTGACCAATTTTTTTCTTTACAATTTCTTTTCCTACTCTAAAAAATTCGTTTTTTAAATTTTTAGGTCTACTTAATTCATAAAATTTTTCTATTTGCTTTGCATCTGAACTCATTTCTGTAAAAACTTCTAATAATATCGGTTTATTAGTATTATTATTCATAAACTTAGATAAACAATCATCAAAACTCTTTTTATCATGAGCTGCTAAGTATTCAAAACCGTTTTCTTTAACCCATCCTTCTGCTTTTATATTATGTCTCGCAGCTGTATGCATATCACTTGACGAATTTTGCCATATTTTATTATAGTAAAATTCTGAACCTCCGTGATTATTTATAAGTAGTATGTGAACATTTTTGGGCATTCTATTAATACGTAAAGAATTCATATCATAAAAAAAAGCTAAATCTCCTATTATTAAATAACTATTTTTTTCAATATCGGCACAAGCCTGTCCAATAAAAGAGGACATACATCCATCAATTCCATGTGTTCCTATATTAGCATATGTTCGTATATTTTTTTTGATTTTAAAATAATTAGTAATTCTAATACTATCATTAATACTTAAATGTAAAATAGAATTTTCTGGTATTCTTTCTACTACATTTTTTATGGCATATATACTACAATATTCAAACTCAGGATATACTATAGATTTTTCATATTCTTTAAATTCATTATAATAAATCTTATTATTTGCAGTATTGTTTTCCATTTCCTCGTTCATAAATTTAAAGAAATATTCAGGTGTACATTCAAAAATATTCTTCAGACTTTTATATAAATCAACAACCTGACCATTTTCTTGAATTAACCAATGTTCAAATTTTCCATTATTATTTTTCAATTGTACTTTTATACCCGAAAAAATCTGCCCTCCAAATGAGATAACAATTTCAGGCATTAACTCTTTCATTTTGTCACTACTAACATAATTCGAATCCATTAAAATAGTAGTATTTATCCCTTCTTCAAAATCAAGATTAGACATATAATCAACTATTATTGTCGAATTATATTTTTTAAAGAACATATTTATTTGTGCTTTCAATTCATCTGAAACATAATTTTTTTGTCCACAAGTCACCAATATTCTATTTGCTTTCTTTAATCTTTGTTGTTTTTCTTTCCATTTTTCTTTACTATCATTATATGACAATCTTTCAATAACATTAATTTTGGGAAGTTCTTTTACATTAAAAGTTCTATTATATGTGTTAGTAGGTATATTTATATGAATAGGACCTGTAAAACCATTATGATTCAACTCTAAAAAAGCCTCATTTAATAATCTTTGACAATATATTTCATCATTTCTATTATTTATAATTGGCAAATTAATAGATTTTCTAACATGTCTATCATACATTCCAACTTGATCTATCATTTGATCTTCCCATTGCCCTAACATTTCTGGATCACGATCACTTGTCAAAACTATTAAAGGAACATTTTGATAAAAAGCCTCTGCTACTGGTGGCCAATAATTACAAGTAGCTGTCGATGATGTACACGAAATTACAACTGGTTCATTTAATTGTTGAGCTAAACCTAATGCAAAATATCCAGCACTTCTTTCATCAACCACAGAATAACAATTAAAGAAATCATCTTCTTCAACCGAATGAACAAATGGTAAATTTCTTGATCCAGCAGATAAAACACAATTTCTTATGTTTTTCTCTTTTAGCATTGCAATAATAAATTGATAACTCTTTACTTCTGTATACATCTTACCCCTCCTCAATTGAATTTTTTAGCCAACAAATAGATTTTTCTCTTTCTTTTTTTAATTTCTCGCAAACCAATTCATAATTTATTTTATTTTCAATAATACTTAAATCTTTTTCATCTTTTGCTACACGATTTTCCAATCCTAATATATTTAAAATACTTTGTAATCTAGTACTATATTTTCCCGGATATACTATAATAAATTCTCTATTAAAATTAAGCGAAAAAGCTGTAGCATGAAATGAATCTGTTACAACATAACTCGCATTTTTTATTAAAGCCAAAAAATCTTCTACTTTAGGATTGCAAATAATCGTACCTTTTTTGTAAAAGTCATGGAATTGATAACTCAAAAATTTTATTTTCATTCCTGTTTTCTCAGATAACGCTTTTGCATATCTATCAATTTTTTTATTTCTATTTAAATTATATACTAATATATATTTTTCATTTTCGTATTTTGAGGATGAAATAAGATTCCAACTATCTCCATCTAAAAGTAATGTTGGATCAAGTACATTAGTAGAATCTTTAATTTTTAATTCTTTCAAAATTTCAACTCCAGATTGTTCTCTCAATGAAATAGCATTATATTTTTCTAACATTCTTTTTGTTTCCGCTTTTTCCCAATAATCCAATTTTTCTTTTCCAAAACTTGCTGCATAAGAAATTTTCCTTTTATTATTTGGAACAAAATCTAAAAAAAATGGTCTATCTATTTTTTCATTCCATCCTGAATTCCAAACTTGATCACTTCCAGTACAATAAATATCAGCATTTGGAACATTATTTTCTAATTCTTGCTCCGAATAATATATTTTCGAACTCAAATTTAAATTTTTCTTAATAAACTTTTTGAAAATACCAAATCGTTTTATATACGATGGTAAAATTATTATTCTCGCAACAGTCCTTAATATTAAATTTTTTCTTAATTTTTCATTTTTATTTTTTATTCGTTTTAACATCCCCAACATATGCATTCTTTCAGGATAGTAATCTATAAATTCAACTTCATATCCTAATTTTTCTAATACATATTGAGTTGCATATGCTTGTAATACAGAACCATAGTTTACAATTCTATGTAGCGTTATAACTTCTACCTTTTTTTTCATTTTGGGTTACTCCTCAATAATTTTCTATATATAAAATCTCTTATAACATTTGGCATTAAACAAATTACTGTACTAGCACTAGAACTTATAATATAATCCTTTAGAGAATAAAAACCACTTTTATATTGCTCCTTTTTGAATTTTAAAATAGTTTTTAAATATTTAATACCGCCTCTTCTTTTATAAAAATCTTTAGATATTCGCATATACACTAATATTTCTTTAAAATTATAGCAATTTGCATTACATTTTATCATTCTAATCCACATATCATAATCTTCACATAAGTAATAATTTCTATAATTTCCTGCTTCCATTACTTTGGATTTTTTAAACATAACAGATGGATGTCCAAATGGATTTCTTGTTTTGGAAAATTGTTTAATTTCTTTATCATTAACGGGTAATCTTCTATATGAAATAACGTTTTCTATATTTTCTGTAAATTCAGCAATATTCGAACCAATAATATGAAGATCAGAATTTTTTTCAAACATTTCCAATTCCTTTTCACATCTTTCTGGGACTGAATAATCATCTGCATCCATTCGTGCTACAAATTCATTTTTACAGTTTTCTAATCCTATTTTTAATGCAATTCCTAAACCCTTGTTTTCTTTTAGTTCGATTACTTTAAATAAATCTCTATATTTTTTTACATATCCATTTATAATATTATTTAATTCATTAGTTAATTTACCGTCTTTAACTATAACAAATTCATCACATTTTACTGTTTGATTTAACATGCTTTCTATACTTTCTTTAAGCCATATAGGATTTTCTTTATAATAAACAGACATTAATACACTATATTTTTCCATATAACACCTTAAATTTCACCTTTTTAAAATATAGTAATAAACTCCATATTACTATTTATATAATTATACAGCATAAAAAACAATCATAAAGTAGGTGAAAATTTATTATACTGCCCCTCTTCCACTTACTACAGATCCTATAGTTTTAACAAAAACTTTAGCATCCATTTTAAAAGATAAATTATCCACATAAAATAACTCCATTTGCATTCTT